>JAAXUD010000344.1 GCA_013336205.1 Lentimicrobium sp.
TGCCAGAAAACTGGTTATTACCGATGAATCCTTTCGCAATGGCCGGATCAACTGGGCTGAAACAACCGGCCGCATCATTGGCGCATTCCCCGACGACGGCCTGGACCAGGACAGCAGGATAACGATCACCCAGGGCTTTATCGGAAGCAGTCTCAATGGCCAGCCGGTAACTTTGGGACGCGAAGGCTCAGACTTTAGTGCGGCCATTTTCGCCTATGCCCTTGATGCGACTGAGATGATAATATGGAAAGATGTACCGGGTGTGCTGAATGCCGATCCCCGGTATTTCAGCGACACAGTTAAACTTGACCGCATCACCTACCGCGATGCCATTGAACTGGCTTATTTCGGAGCCTCGGTTATCCATCCGAAAACTATTCAGCCTTTACAGAATAAGGAAATACCGCTTTATGTCAGGTCTTTTACCCAACCCAATGAACCTGGCACCATGATTCATAATTTTACCGATTCTATCAAACAGATCCCTTCCTATATCTGCAAATCAAACCAGGTATTGGTTTCCATTTCACCCAAAGACTTCTCCTTCATTGCCGAAGAAAGCCTGCATACCATATTCGGATTGCTTTCACATATGGGCATCCGCACCAATATGATGCAGAACTCCGCCATCAGTTTCTCCATTTGCATTGACGACCAGCCTGAAAAACTTCACCGGCTGTTTACGGCACTGGGCGGAGAATTCAGGGTTAAGTATAACCAGGGGCTTGAGCTAATTACCATCCGACATTACAACCAGAAAACCATTGACAAGGTGGTGAGTAAACGCAAAATCCTGCTGGAACAGAAAAGCCGGCTCACCGTTCAATTGATTGTAGAAAGCCCGGAAACTAAAGATTAAACTTCGTTTACTGCATTCAAATTCAAGCAGATGCATATTCCGGAATCTTAGTTTAACAAGACAAAGCTATAACTTCCCCGGCTTTGTCTGCTCTCGTGTAACAAACCATCTGTGACTGCAGCCTAAACACATGCAATGGTCGTGATAGGTAAAAACAGTAACATCGTAGGTATTGCTTCTGGCCTGGTAATAATTGGTCTTTACGGTCACAGGTGTGCCGCCAACATGCTCGTAGGAGGTTTTGCTACCCATAAACTGATTCCAGGTATTTGTAACAGTTTTGTGCTTTTTATCAATAATTTCAGCACTTTGATAAACACCCTTTCCGGTACGACACTTATTACATCGCTTATAATCAATTACTTTTTTGTTAAAAGTGCTGATTTTATAATATTTAGTTATGAAATACAGCGAGCCAATGGCAATAAGAGTGAAAAAGAAAGGAGACTGAATTCCAATATTTAAAATTACCACGAGACCAGCGATATAAAAAACGGAATAATAAACCAGATAGTTTAATATTTTAACAGCCATATTTGGCAACAATCTTATATATATCAACTGCCTGAATGCATACTGTGCAATTAATACAGGAATACTGAAAAGTAATATCAAAATTAAAAACTTAACTATCGTCACTATCCAGGAGAATACCCGGCCTAGTTCTGCTATTTTGTCAAAGAATGGCTCAAGAGAAATATTTCGCGCAGAAAAATAATGCGGAAATGAAAAACCTCTGATCCAGGATGCCAGGGGTAAACGCTCAATCCAGGCTTTCTGGCCCTTACCACGCAAGCTGTCACCAACCACCTGATTATCTTTAAATAACAAATAAATCCCTGAATAATGCATCTTGTCCTTGACAATCAGGAAGTCTTCATAAAACCACACTTTTGAACCTTCTGAATTAAAAACCGAGGTAGGTTCTCCCAGCAAGGGCATAATTAGCGAATCAGAGAGGCCATAGACTATATTTACAATCTTGTCGTACCTGTATATCCTGTTATCGTCTGTTTTATCAGGTAAATTATCAATAGTTGCCGGTCGGGGCGCACTGCGGTATGTCCAACCTTCTGCGCCCCGGGCTGTTCTTATCCTGAACATGGCATGGTTTTCCGATTCTTCCAGCAAAACAGCAGTATCATTCATCTGAACTTTTCCGATTGTTCCATCCCTGAAGTCAGCCCTTTTATATAAGTCAGCAGAGTCGGTATAAACAAGGGTCCTTAACTCGTTAAAAACGCTAAACCTTACCCATCCCTTACCTTTAACCGGGTGGCTGACCAGAATATCCCATGTTCCGTCGCGCGCTAAAACTTTAACTTCATCGCCCTTGTTCAGCGAGAAAATCTTTGTACCGCCTTCTATGGCAGAAGTCAGAAAAACCGGCGAATCCTCAATAACCTTCCAAACAGGATATTCCTGGGAATTTGCCTTTTGGGAAAAAGCGAAACTTATTAATAAACCGGATATCAGTAAATAAAAATACTTTGAATTATTAAATCGCCCGGGATTGTGTTGCATTTGGCCTTTATACATGGAGATAAGATTTTGATTTCTCAGTTTTAGCAATGGCTTTTACGCTGGAATCACAAATATCAAAACAATTTTGTCAATATCAAATTGAATGGTTATATATTTTAATCAGATATCAATATGGAAATCTATAATCCATTTGTTAAGAAAATCCGATCTGAGAGGAAGTAAATTTTAAATTAATCTCTTATGATAAAGGAAATTTAAATGTAATTGATTTTAACCCGGAATGTGCCAGTTTCTCTCTTTAATTCCTGGCACAGCATAAGGCAATTCCGGTATTTCCTGCTGCCTTAACAATGTCTGAACCTTTGTTGATCTGCTTTTAAAAGCACAATACCAATTTTTTGATTAACAATTATTCTTTTAGTACCTATATGAAATAAGACCAGAGGCCTCCTTCGCTCTTGTGAGAAAGGATTACCCGGATTGAGCGATTACGAAGCAGAACCATTCAATCGCTGAATAGGACCAGAACCCATTCCTTCCGGATTTCTTTTATCTGATATAATTCTCCCCTATAATTCCTATTTTTGCCCTTACCATTATCTGAAAATCATGAGCAAACCGACAGAGGCAAAATCAGGCTTCAAATCCTTCCCACGTAATTTCTGGACAGTCATTGTCATGGAATTTTTCGAACGTGGCTCTTATTACGGGGTAATGTCGGTGCTGTCCATTTACCTGATTATGTCTCCCGGAGAAGGTGGACTGGGTTTTTCGAAAGAAGGTGTTGGGGTAATAAAAAGCACCATCACGCCATTGCTTTACCTGCTACCCATTTTAGCCGGAGCCCTGGCCGATCGTTTCGGATACCGCAGAACTTTGATGATGGCATTTACTGTCATGAGCACAGGCTATTTCCTTACAAGCCTTTCAACATCCTACAGTCTGGTTTTTTTGAGCCTTATTCTGATGGCCGTTGGTGCAGGCTTCTTCAAACCGGTCATTTCAGGCACCATTGCCAGGGTAACGGATGAAAGCAACTCAACACTCGGTTTTGGTATCTTTTACTGGTCGATCAACCTGGGTGCTTTTATCTTTCCGCTGATTCTGGTCCCTTTCCTGAAAGGCATCGGGTGGAATTACATTTTCATCATGGCAGCCGTGGGAACCGGTTCAATGCTATTATTAAACCTGTTTGTATACAAAGAACCACCCCGCCCCGCCAGTACGAAGCCACTTTCAGAGGTATTAAAGGGCATCCTGATGGTACTGAAAGACTATCGTTTTGTGCTGATGATTGTGATTTACAGCGGTTTTTGGATTTTGTATTTCCAGATGTTCGATACGGTCCTCTGGTATTTAAAGGAGTATATGGATATGACCCCTGTTAACAATGCCGTAAACAGGTTCCTTGGTCTTTTTACTGAAAATCCAAACTGGAAGTTTGATACCGAACATGTTACCGTAATCAACGCGGGCGCAATTATAGCCCTTCAGTTAATCGTCTCGAACATCGTTAAGAAAACTCCCGCACTCCCAACCATGATTGTGGGCATTGCTTTGGGAACACTGGGAATGGGAATACTCGCCATTTCCACTTACGCCTGGGTATTCATCGCCGGTCTGATCGTATTCTCCATCGGGGAAATGACGGCACATCCCAAGTTTATCTCTTACATCGGACTGATTGCCCCGCCAGATAAAAAGGCCCTTTACCTGGGCTACTCTTTTCTCTATGGTGTTATTGGAAGTGGCATTGGCGGCATATTGGGTGCAACGCTTTATGTAAAATTTGTGGATGAAATGGGTCGACCGGGATTGCTGTGGTTTATCTTCAGTATGATTGGCGTGGCAACCATTATCGGATTATTGCTGTTTAACCGGTATCTGAAACCGAAACAATAATTGA
>JAAXUD010000345.1 GCA_013336205.1 Lentimicrobium sp.
CTGATTGCATGGGCAACCATGCGAACAGTCCAGGCCAGTCGCTTTTTACTTTTTACTTTTTACTTTTTACTTGTTTAAAACCTGGTAATATCATCACACAAAAATACCTTCCGGAAATAATACTCCGGGTAGAACTATCACATTAAGAATTCTTATCAGTAAGAAGGCGCGTCAATAAAATCGGGGCGCCCGTCCATAAATCCCAGTATCGCTGCGCCGAAGACTACCATCACAATTATTCCAAGAACTATAGAGATTGCGATCCAGATAAGGACTGCTTTGGCCCAGTTAGCCTTGTTGGGATTGTTGCCACTGCCAAATGCCCAGACAAAAAGCATAATAATGTTTACCAATGGAATCGCTCTTATTAAGAGTGTGATCACCCAATCGCCGACAGATACTACTGGCGTGGCGTTGTTCTCGGTTGTTTCCATATTGTTTTTTGGTTACTGATTAAATAATTAGCTTTATCAAATATACAAAAGATATCAGGCTGAAGCCATTATAATCACTGGGGTAATGCCTGAATTTTTTTCCCGGGTATAAATTCAGGATATCATGTTTTAAAAAGGATCAATCTGAGTGAAACATGATTTGGAGTAACTTTGCAGGGTTAATAAATTGATAATTATGGATATTTCATATTTGTTTGATGCAAATTCACCTGTTTTTATATGGGTAGTGCTGCCTTTACTTATTTTCCTGGCCCGCATCAGCGACCAGACGATTGGAACACTCAGATTGATTTTTTTATCAAAAGGTCAAAAAGGGCTGGCTCCCTTTCTTGGTTTTTTCGAGGTTATTATCTGGTTGTTAGCAGTTGGTCAGATAATGAAACATCTTGACAATGTGCTTTGCTATGTTGCTTACGGTGGTGGTTTCGCGATGGGAAACTATATCGGAATGGTTATAGAAGAAAAACTGTCGATCGGGAATGTCCTGGTCAGAATAATTCCTAAAAAAGATACCAAAGAACTTATAGCGTATCTCAGGAATAGTAATTACGGAGTAACCTCCGTGGAGGCGGAAGGTGCAAAGGGAAAGGTTGACATTGTTTTTACCATTATTAAGCGTAAAGATGTTGAAGAAGTTGCATCTATCATCAACCGGTTTAATCCGAATGCATTCTATACCATAGAAGAAGTTAAGGCAATAAATGAAGGAATTTTTAAAAAAAACCGCTCAAGGACTATTTTTGATAGTTTATCTTTTGGTCTGAAAAAGAATAAGTAATCAGCCAACTGTATTTGAACAAATGTTCATAACTTTGTGGTAGATATAAATAGCATTCAATGCCGCGACCAAAAAGAAACAGACGGATTTACCGGCCTCCGGTAGCCTCCGGATTTGCACCGTTTGGAATCTCATCAGGATCCAATGGTAGTATTACATTATTGTTTGAGGAATACGAAGCACTGAGGCTTTCTGACTATGAGGGTATTGCTCAGCAGGAGTCTGCTGACCGGATGGAGATTTCAAGACCAACATTTTCCCGGATTTACGATCAGGCCAGGCAAAAACTAGCCAGGGCAATGGTTGAAGGGCTTACGGTCATGATTGAAGGTGGAAATGTATCATTTGATGAGGTCTGGTATAAATGTAAAGCATGTAATACGGCATTTTGTCCCCCTGAACGTCAGAATAAGGTAAGTGGGTGTCCGGTTTGCCGTAGTTCAAATATTGTTGACATAAGCCGGAAAGTCCAGGTTGCAAGCAGCGATCTGCTGCCACGTCCGGCGGTACATCAGACTGGTTATTGCCTTTGCCCCAGGTGTGGATTGCGGGTGTCGCATCAGGCTGGTATTCCTTGCCGGAGCCTGGTCTGTACTTCCTGTGGTTCAAGTATGATACGTGAGCACCATCCCATTGGGTCTGTTAATAAATAAGGTTAACTGATCTGACAAACTAATGGAAATCTTAAACCACCTTGCCATACCTTTGCGTTTCGCCGATGACATAAAGTGTTTCTATGCCGATATTTTAGGTTTTTCCGAAAAGTACAGGTTTGAAATTGATCGTGACACAGCAGTTCAGATTTTTGGTATCTCTGAAGAAATTACTGTCAGTGTTATAGAAAGGGATGGTTTTTCGATAGAGCTTTTTCACCTGACTGATTTATTTCAATCAGGGATAATGCATATCTGCTTAAATGTCCCGGATATTTCGGAAGTATGCCGGCAGGCAGAAGCTTCAGGATATCCGGTCGTTATGATCCCGAGGCCATCAGCTGCTATTGCTTTTATCACAGACAAAACCGGCAACCGGTTTGAAATTAAGGAAAAAAGATGATTTTTTCTTCCAGGTATTTTAAATCAATCAAAAAGCTAAAATAATTAATTGAATTTCAATGAAACACAGTAAAAAACTTGGGATAAACTCCCGAATGATTCACAGCGGTGAATTTGAGAATCCGCTGGGTAGTGCAACAGTGCCCATTTATCAGACATCAACCTTCATCTTTGAAAGTGCAGATCACGGTGCAAGGTGTTTTTCAGGTGAAGATGACGGTTATATATATACCCGTATTGGAAATCCCACCATCCACGCGCTTGAAACGCTGGTAGCCGATCTTGAATCCGGCGCCAGGGGAATTGCAACTTCTTCAGGAATGGCTGCAGTAAATACCATCTACATGGCGTTACTGTCGAAAGGTGATCATATGATCAGTTCTGCTGCTGTTTACGGGCCCTCAAGGGTTGTTATGGAGCAACACTGGTCGAGGTTTGGCGTGGAATCAACCTATGTGAACACCGCCAATATTGATGAGATAGAAGCTGCGATCAGGCCTGAAACCAGGATGCTGTATATAGAGACTCCTGCCAATCCAACCATGGATATTTCCGATCTGGAAGCATGTGCAAAACTGGCACATGCGCATGGAATACTCATGGTGGTCGACAATACATTCAGCAGCCCCTACCTTCAGCGTCCATTGGAATTTGGGGCTGACGTGGTATTTCATTCAATGACAAAATTCCTTAATGGTCATGCTGATATTGTCGCAGGAATGATCGTAACAAAAGATGTTCCCCTGGGGAATAAGCTCAGAAGCATGATGGTCACACTCGGCTGCAATATGGATCCGCATCAGGCCTATATGGTGATACGCGGAATTAAAACATTGGGAGTCAGAATTGAGCGATCACAGCAAAGTGCCATCAAAGTTGCCCGTTTTCTGGAAAACCACCCAAAAGTAGCCTGGGTAAAGTATCCGGGCCTTGAATCACATCCGCAACATGAACTTGCTAAAAAGCAAATGGATGGCTTTGGTTCTATGATTAGTTTTGAGTTAAAGGGAGGGCTAAAGGCCGGTAAAGTTCTCATGGATAATGTGAAAGTCGCTATACTTGCTGTTTCATTGGGTGGTGTAGAGACCCTGATTCAGCATCCGGCTTCCATGACGCATTCCAAAGTGTCGGCTGAAGCAAAAATAAAGGCAGGTATTACCGATGGGCTGGTTAGGTATTCTGTTGGTATCGAAGATGTTGAGGATATTATCGACGATTTGGACCAGGGCCTTTCACTCATCTGATTTTTCTTAAGAAAAAATTAACACATATCGGCGGTGCTTTTGAAAAAAAGCATCGCTGTTTTATTTACCTTTACATATCATGGGAATTTATATTTTCTCACTGGTAATGATATGAATTTAAAGTCAGTACGTCTTTTTTTGTTTTTTTTTGTATTCGCATTCTTTGTGTTTTCTGCTAATGCCCAGAAAGTTGGGTTGGTGCTGAGCGGGGGAGGTGCCAAAGGGGTAACTCATATTGGCGTAATCAGGGCATTGGAAGAGGAGGGGATTCCCATTGATTTCATCACCGGAACTTCGATGGGTGCCATTATTGGAGGACTCTATGCTTCAGGCTATTCGCCCGACGAAATGGAAGCAATGATTGATTCTCCTGAATTTGATTACTGGCTTTCTGGCAAAGTTGATAAAAAGTATACCTATTTTTTTAAAAAGCCAGAGGATGATGCTTCCTGGGGAGATTTTCGGTTTCAGATAGATTCTGTTTTAACGCCTTCACTTCCCTCGAATATTGTATCGCCTGTACTCATGGATTTTGCGTTTATGAAAATTTTTGCAGGAGCCAGTGCTGCTGCAAACTATGATTTTGACAGCCTTATGGTTCCCTTCAGGTGTCTGGCTTCAGATATTGCGCGTAATGAACAGGTTATTTTGAATAATGGGGATCTCGGCAGTTCTATACGTGCGTCTATGACATTCCCGTTCTATTTTAA
>JAAXUD010000346.1 GCA_013336205.1 Lentimicrobium sp.
GGGGGTTTTCTCCATACAACAGGACTTCGACACCAAATACGTGCTGGTGCCCATCAGTTTTGCCCGCGAACTTTTTGAATATACCAGTGAAATTACTTCCGTTGAAATTGCCCTGGCTGAAAATGCAGATGTTGAATCAATCCAGGACCTGATTAAACAAAACCTCGGTCCGCAATACCTTGTGAAAAACCGGTTTCAGCAACAGGAAACCCTTTACCGCATCATGCAATCAGAGAAATGGGCCATTTTCCTGATTCTATCCTTTATCCTTCTCATCGCTACTTTTAATGTAATCGGTTCTCTTTCGATGTTGATCCTCGATAAGAAAAAAGACATAGCCATCCTGCATAGCCTCGGCGCTGACAACCGGCTGATCCGCAAAATATTTATGACCGAAGGCCTACTGGTTTCTTTAAGTGGCGCGCTTGCCGGAATTGTGCTTGGAACTATAATCTGCCTGCTGCAGCAATACTTTGGACTAATAAAAATAAATGCTGAAGGCGGTTCCTTCCTGATCAGTGCCTACCCGGTCCTGATGAAATGGACTGATTTTTTGTTCGTTTTTATTACGGTCTCACTTATTGGCTTATTAGCCGCCTGGATACCAGTCAGAAGCATTGGCCGGGTTGATTCAGGGCTGGCGGCCATGCACTCCCGGTAATCATTCTTATAATCTTTCCTGCTAAGAAACTGTTTAAAACTTTTAATCCCGGGTAATCAATTCCAGGCAACTAAACTGGAAATCAGGTGTCATTACTTTTTTGATTGCTTGTAAAAGTTTTTAAAATTATTTCCAATGTCCTGGCTCTGATACCCGCAATTCATGCCCTTTCCGGCAATTAGATATGTATCATTAGTCAAATCAGCGGTTTACAAAGTTTATTTTTTTTTCATAAAAAGTGGAACTTAATTGATTAATACATAGTTTTGTGAGTTACAAATAAGGCCGGGAGGCAATAAATTCATTATCAACAAAGGGATTTTTACCATGAAAAAAGCTTTACTCTTCACTGCAACTTATGTTGTAGCGTTTATGCTGACACTGATGAACTTCAGCGAATCCTATGCCCAGGTTATTCTGAAGCAAAACGGATCTACCGGTATCAAAGTTGAACGGAGTGATTTCAACGGAATCACCATTAAAAACAACATTGCTGCCATTAACCAGATTAGCGTAACCACAGAAAAAGGTGAATTCACCGAAATTTCTGCTGCAGGTTATTCCTATACTCAGGAAACAGGCAATCCTAAACTTCCGGTAATGCGCCGCCTGATTGAAATTCCTGTTGGAGCCACCCTCGAGGTAGAGGTTGTTTCCTACGAAGAAAAGGAATTCAAATTAAGTGACCTCGGCCTTTCAAACAGGCTTATGCCAAAACAAGCCCCTGTTGCTAAAAATGTCACCGGGAAACTACCCTTCGAGATTAATAACCAGGTATACAATCAGAATCGTTTCTATGGCAAACCTCTCGCCTCCTATGAAATTGTAGGATTTATGCGCGGCACCAGAATGGCCCGCCTCGATATTTCACCGATTGAATACAATCCGGTAACCGGAATTATAAGGGTATACGATAATGTGGTTGTAAATGTAAAGTTTAAAAACGGTGATTATGCAGCCACCAGCCTCCTGAAAGAAAAAACCCGCTCACCCTATTATACCGGCAGTTCAAAGTCATTGCTTACTACCCTTCCCTTAAACAGCAATTCACGCGAAAATTTCGCCCGTTATCCTGTTAAATATATCATTGTATCAGACCCAATGTTCGAGGATGCACTTCAGCCTTTCATCGATTGGAAAACCAGAAAAGGATTTACAGTTGTTGAAGCTTATACCAATAACCCTGCTGTTGGAAATACAACCGCATCAATAAAAAGTTACCTTCAGGGACTATACAATGCCGGCACACCCGAAGATCCTGCACCAACTTTCGTTCTTTTCGTTGGCGATGTGGCTCAGATTCCTGCTTATAGCCAGGGGGGACATGTAACCGACCTCTATTACTGCGAATACACCAACGACGATATCCCTGAAATTTTCTACGGCAGGTTCTCTGCTACCAATGTTTCACAATTACAACCCCAGATCGACAAAACACTGATGTATGAACAATACCAGTTCCCCGATCCTTCCTTCTTAGGAGAAGTTGTTATGGTTTCGGGTGTTGACGGAAGTTTTGCACCTATTCATGGTAACGGACAGATTAACTATGGTACAACCTATTATTTCAACGAGGCACATGGCCTTGAAAGTCATACCTACCTTTATCCTGCTTCCGGAAGTTCCGGCGCTGCCATCATTCAGAATGTAAGTGACGGGGTAGCTTATGGAAATTATACTGCACATGGCAGCTCCAGTGGCTGGGCCGATCCATCCTTTGAGATTTCTGATATCGCCGGCTTGCAAAACGATGGTAAATATCCCCTGTTAGTTGGTAATTGCTGTTTGACCAGCACCTATAATACCAATTGCTTTGGAGAAGAATTACTCAGGGCAGCCAATAAAGGCGCCGTTGGTTACATTGGCGGTTCAAACAGTTCCTATTGGGATGAGGACTTCTATTTTGGTGCCGGTTTGAAAGATATCGTTCTTAATCCTGTTTACGAAGGCGTTTCCAGTGGAAGTTATGACCTTGCTTTCCACGATCATGGTGAAGCATTCAGCGAATGGTTTACAACCCAGGCTCAAATGATCGTTTCAGGTAACCTTGCCGTTACTGAATCAGGTTCATCCATGACAACCTATTACTGGGAAATATACTGCCTCATGGGCGACCCATCCCTTATGATTTATTTTGGAGTCCCTGATGCAATGTCAGTTACCTATGAAGGACTGATGCCACTGGGCGCAACTGAATTTACCGTCACTGCTGAACCTTATGCTTACGTGGCAATTTCAAAGGATGGTGTGCTTTATGGAAGTGCACTCGCCGATGAGTTTGGTGTAGCTGTTGTCACACTTGATCCGATTTCTGTTCCCGGCGATGCACAGGTAATTGTGACCGCTCAGAACAAACAACCATACATTGGATCTGTCGTTGTTGCCTCTCCTGAAGGTGCATACATTCTGATGCAATCACAGATTGTAAATGACATGAATGCCAACAATAACGGCATGCCTGAATACGCAGAATCTTTCGGTTTTGATATCGCGCTGAAAAATGTAGGAAATACTGAAGGCACCAATATTACCGCGACCCTTTCATCAACCAGCCCCTACATTGAAGTGAAAGAAGCTGTTGAATCATGGGTTAATATTGCCCCCGGTTCAATCGATACCCTTGAGTATGCATTTGAAGTTACCGCTGCTGCCTGGCTGCCTGATCAGCACCCGGCAGTCTTTAACCTCGAAGTTACCGATGGTACAGAAATCTGGGCTTCCTCCTTCACCATCAAGTTAAATTCGCCTGATTTACATACCTTATCCATGATCATTGATGATGTAATCAATGGTACCGGGAACGGAAACGGCAGGCTTGATCCGGGTGAAAATGTAGTTATCTCTGTTCCGGTTAATAACACCGGTCATTGCGAAGCTCCTGAAACAGTAGCCTATATGTTCAGCAACAGTGAAGGCATTTCTGTAGAATTTGCAGAATACCAGGTTGGCAATGTAGCCGGCAGCGCAACCATGAATGCGGTTTATAACGTAGCCGTGGCACCCGAAATTGAAATCGGAACCATGGTACAGTTCTTTACCACTGCCGAATCAGGCTTATACAACGTTGCCCAGGTTTACAATGCTTCTGTCGGTCTTATTGTCGAAGATTTTGAAACCGGCGATTTCTTAGCGTATGACTGGGTAAACACCAGTGCAATACCCTGGACTATAAGCACCACAGCCGTTAATGGTGGCGTATACTCAGCCAAATCAGGTGCTATCGGTCACAATGCCAGCACTACGCTTCAGATTACCATGGATGTCGCCGCAAACGACAACATCTCCTTCGCTTATAAAGTATCGACCGAAAGTGGTTATGATTATCTTAAGTTCTACATTGATGGAACTGAAAAGGGATCATGGTCAGGTGATGTTAACTGGAGCAATGTATCTTATCCTGTTACTACCGGCAGCCACACCTTCAAATGGACTTACAGCAAAGACGGAAGTGCAACCAGTGGACTGGATGCCGTATTTGTTGATGATATTTTCTTCCCAAGCGGAAATGCAGGTGGAAGCGGTACTGAGTTAACTGCAAATGCCTTTGCACATCCTTCACAAATGTGTATTGGTGGAAC
>JAAXUD010000347.1 GCA_013336205.1 Lentimicrobium sp.
TCGATTTGTATGGCAGTATCCTTTTAGCCGGAAAGAGGAGCATGAAACAAAAGTTTAGCGAACTATTACAGCTGAATAAGCTATTTTTCACTTCACTCCGATCGTCCAACCAGGTAAAATAAACAAACACTTCCCCTATAAGGCTATTTTGAGTAATTTAGCGGCTTAAAAGAAGCCCGATTTATCATTATGTTGACACTCTTCCGGAAAGAAATTTTCAGCTTCCTTAATTCGCTGATCGGTTACCTGGCAATCATTGTTTTCTTATTAGTCAACGGTTTGTTCCTGTGGGTATTTCCACTTGGGTTCAATATCGTGGATTATGGTTATGCCACTTTAGACAACCTCTTTTTATTGTCACCCTTCGTTTTCCTTTTTCTGGTCCCTGCGATCACCATGCGCTCCTTTGCGGATGAAAAACGCAGTGGTACCATTGAGATGCTGCTTACAAAACCCCTTACAGATATGCAGATTATCACGGCCAAATTTCTGGCAGGTGTTGCACTGGTGTTTTTCTCCTTATTACCCACCCTGGTCTATGCATTTTCGGTTTATCAGTTAGGTTTGCCAAAAGGAAATATGGATTTTGGTGGCATGTGGGGTTCCTACATCGGGCTCCTTTTCCTCTCATCTGCATTTGTCGCCATTGGCCTGTTTGTTTCTTCAATTACCGAAAACCAGATTGTTGCATTTATACTCGCCTTGATGCTGAGCGGATTTGCCTATACCGGATTTGACTTTGTTTCTGAACTTTCACTATTTGGAAAAGCAGATCTGTTTATTATGTCACTCGGCATTCAGGCACATTACACCTCCATGAGCAGAGGTGTGATTGATACCCGTGATGTTTTATACTTCCTGAGCCTGATTGGTATTTTTATCCTGCTCACTAAAATTGTACTCGAGAGTCGGAAGTGGGAAAAACAGGAAAGAGTCATTAAAAAAACTGCTGGTAAATAAGGGAAAAGTCGCTTATGGAAACGTCGCTCAACACCAAAACAGATATCCGCAGAAACAATATTATTCAGTTGGTTCTTGCACTTTTGATCATAATTCTCATTAATGTCATCGGGTCATTTATCTTTACCCGAATCGACCTTACCTCTGAAAACCGCTACTCACTTTCGCCATCAACAAAGAAACTTTTACGCGAAACTGATGATATCGTCTTTTTCAAAGTTTACCTTGATGGCGAATTTCCTGCAGGATTTAAATTGCTGGCCCGTTCAACCCGTGAAATGCTGGATGAATTCAGGGCATACAGCGACAATATTGAGTACGAATTTATCAATCCATCGGCTGCTGAAAATGCCAAAACCAGGGGTGAGATTTACGAAAGACTCATACAGCAAGGATTACAGCCAACAGATATAAATGTACGAACCAAGCAGGGCCAGGAACAACAGCGCATCTTCCCCGCTGCCCTGGTATCCTATAAAGGCCGCGAAATTCCATTAAGCCTGCTGGCCGATCAGCTGGGTGCACCACCCGAAGCTATTATCAATAATTCTATCCAGGCGCTTGAATACAATATTTCGAACGCCATCAGAAAACTGAGCAGTACAAGTAAACCAAAAATTGCATTTACATATGGCCATGGAGAACTGCCACTGATTGAAACTGCCGATATCCGCTATGCGCTTAGCGACTATTACACTGTTGAACGGGTTAAAATATCAGGGAATGTTAATGCATTAACCGATCGCAGGGAAAATGAAGACGGTACTTTCAGCATCGTGAACAAATACAAGGCCATTGTTATCGCCAGGCCTGACTCAGCCTACAACGAAAAAGACAAGTTTATCATTGACCAGTATATTATGCAGGGAGGCAAAGTCCTCTGGCTTGTGGAACCGGTTTTTGCGACTATGGACAGCCTGCAGACAGCCAATTTCACCATGGGTGTTACCCAGGATATCAACCTTAACGATCAGCTTTTCAATTATGGCGTCAGGTTAAACAGTAATCTTTTAATGGACATCAACGCCTTACCAATTCCTATGGTTACCGGGCAAATGGGCAACCAGCCACAGTTCAGCTTTTTCCCCTGGTATTATTTCCCGGTACTTACAGCTACTTCTTCCCATCCGGTGGTTAATAATCTCAACGCGATCAGAACTGAATTTATCAGCAGCATTGATACTGTGGGCGATCCCTCTATAAAGAAAACCATTTTACTGGAAACTTCAAAATATACCCGCATTGCCATGACTCCGGTAATGATATCACTTGACCTTCTCAGGAAAGACCCCGATCCGAATGATTATATCGAATCTCCAAAAGCCGTTGCAGTATTGTTGGAAGGTAAGTTTGAATCCCTTTTCAGCAACCGGATTACCTCCGAAATCTCGCAGGCCCCGGAGATCGGCTTCACGGCAAAATCACCAGAGACAAGGATGATTGTAATCAGCGACGGTGATATTATCAGGAACCAGGTGCAGATGAGCAATGGTAATTTTATGCCACTGCCGCTTGGTTACGACCGGCACACCGGCCAGACATTCGGGAACCGTGATTTACTGCTGAACTGCGTTAATTACCTGTGTGATGATGCCGGACTGATGTCAGTCAGATCGCGTGAACTCAGGCTGAGGGCTCTTGATGTGACAAAGGCCAGAAATCAGTTATTGATTTGGCAGCTTATCAATACCATTGCTCCTATCCTGCTGGTGATATTATTCGGAATCATACAGTTTAAAATCCGGAAACGCAGGTATGCCGGATAATTGAAAATTTTATACTATTCCTCAAATTATGCGAAAGAATAAAAACATCTTAATAATCACACTAATACTGGCTATTGTTGCAACGGTGTTATTGGTGAACAGATCTAAAAAAACGCTTAGTGCCGATATCAGTGAATTTTCCGTTACCGATACCGCTTCGGTTTCCCGGATTTTTATGGCTGATAAATCAGACAATAAGGTTTTATTGGAACGCAAAGCAGATGGCACCTGGCAATTAAATGGAAAATACCAGGCCCATGTTGAAAATCTGAACACTTTTCTGATGACCATCTGCAATCTTGAGATCAGGGAACCCGTTGCGAAAGCAGCCCACAACAACATTATCAAACTCTTGTCTGCCAAATCGGTAAAAGTGGAAATCTATCAGAATGCTTACCGGATAAATTTAGGCAAATTCAGGTTTTTCCCTTATGAAAAGTTGGCCAAAACCTATTATATAGGCGATGCCACCATGGACAATACCGGTACATTTGCCCTGATGGAAGGCGCAGACAAACCAGTTGTACTGTATATGCCCGGATTGCGTGGTTATGTGGCCACCCGTTTCTCAACCCTGGAATCCGATTGGCGGGTTCATACAGTTTTCAATAAAAAACTGCCGGAAATTAAAGAGATCCGGATGGAATTTGTTGAAAGACCGGCAGAATCATTCAGGGTGGTCAACAACAACGATCAAAGTCTGAGCCTTTACCGGCTGTCAGACAACCAGTTGATCAGTCGTTACGATACGATGCAACTCATGTCGTTTGTAAATTCATTCAGAAACATCCGGTATGAATTATTGCTGAACGACATGGAGCAGGTGCGGAAAGATTCAATCATGGGATCGCTTCCACTGCATCGTATTACCCTTGAACTAAAGGATGGCAGCAAGCAAACGGCCAAGACTTTCGGAAGAAAACTTCCGGTGCCTGAAATTGATGTCTTTGATGGCTCAACGGTATCACACGACCGCGACAGGATGTACGCGCTGATCAACAATGAACAGGATTTTGTGATTGTCCAGTTTTTTGTTTTTGACAAAATCCTGATACCTTTATCTTTCTTTACCAGATAGCTTTTCTGATCGCTAAAACTTATTTTTCCAGCCTGAAATTTGATTTATATCAAGCATGAATAAACTCCATTCATCAAAAGTGCTGGTAACCGGTGGTGCCGGTTTTATCGGATCAAATCTTGTTGAGGCCTTGCTCAATCAGGAAAATACAGTGGTATGCCTCGACAATTTTGCGACCGGCAAACAGGAAAACATTGCTCCTTTTCTGAGCAATCCCCGATTTACCCTGATTGAAGGCGATATCCGGAATCCGGAAGACTGCGCCAAAGCAGTTACAGGAATGGATTACGTGCTGCACCAGGCTGCCCTGGGTTCAGTCCCCCGGTCAATCAACGACCCTGCCACTTCCAATAATGTTAATGTGGGTGGGTTTGTCAATATGCTGGTTGCGGCCCGCGATGCCGGAATTAAAAGGTTCGTTTATGC
>JAAXUD010000039.1 GCA_013336205.1 Lentimicrobium sp.
AAAAACAGAATAATTCCCATATAGAGAATCACTAAAATCCATGCGCCTGTTACTTGTGCCGATGTTGCCAATTTCTCGCTTTTACTTTATTAGACTGTTTATTTTTTGACCTATACTCCTATCTGACTGTTTGAGGACAAGCAGGAGCAACTATTAATATCTGAAAGCGGCTGAAGCAAACGCCAATCCACCCCCGGAACCAATAAAAACCATCAACTCACCCCGCTTAACCTTGCCTTTGGTTACTGCGTCATCAAAAGCCAGTGGAATGCACGCAGAACCTGTATAACCATAATATTGCATTATAGTATGTGCTTTCTCACGCGGCACCCTTAAATTATCCATTGTCTCCCAAATAGTATTGATATTTATTTGTGTCAGGAAATAATGATCCACCGATTCTGGGGTTTCACCAATTCGCCCGGTCAGATCTATTGCCATTTTACTCCACATTTCCGTGTTTAATTCTTTGGGGAATTTTTGGACAAATTTGAGCAGATGATCCTTATTTTCAACAACTTCCCTGGTAATAGGCTGATGTGTTCCACCTGCATAAATTCCCATATAACCGTAATACTGACCCTGGGTCTGCAATTCACTGGCAAGGAATCCCTGGTTAACAGTATCTTCTGCTTTCAGAATTATTACTCCTGCCCCATCTGCAAAAAGCGTTACGGTCTTTTTGTCCTGCATATTCAGATATTTGCTCATAGCGTAAGCGCCAATAACCATCACATAATGGTATTGCTCATCTGCTTTGATATATTTTGAGCCGATATCCAGCGCGGTCACAAATCCGGCACACGCAGTGTTAATATCAAAAGTTCCGGCATTTATCATTCCAAGCTCATACTGAACTTTTGAAGATGTTGATGGAGAAATAAACTCAGGAGTATCAGTGGAAATGATAAGCAAATCAATGTCTTCCGGTTTTAAACCGGCTCTTTCCAGTGCCTGTTTTGCAGCAGGGATGCATAAATCAGCCGTTGATTGATTTTCTGCTGCCCACCGGCGTTCGTGAATGTGAACATTTTCAACCAGCCAATCGCTGACATTCTCGCCCAGCAGCTCATCAAAATAACTATTGGGCACAATGCGTTCAGGAACATAAGCGCCGGTTGAAAGTATAATTGCGTTTCGCATACTAGCAGGATTAAATTGTGATACCTCCGTCAACGCTGATCACTGCGCCATTAATGTAAGCTGCTTCATCAGAAGCCAGAAAAACAAATGCGCTGGCAATTTCTTCCGGTTTGCCCAATCTTCCGAGTGGAACTTTTTCACGCATGGAAGCCAACACATTCTCAGGCATCAGGGTAACCATTTCAGTTGATATAAATCCGGGTGCAATTGCATTGGCTGTTATTCCTTTTCGTCCCAGTTCCCGGGCCCAGGTTTTGGTCATACCAATAACGCCGGCTTTGGTAGCCACGTAATTTGTTTGTCCGAAATTGCCATATAAGGCAACTACTGAGGATGTAGAAATGATGCGGCCGTAACTCTTATCCATCATAAAAGGTGAAACTGCCTTTGTGCAATAGAAAACACCGCTCAGATTCACATCGATCACTTGCTGCCACTGATCGACACTCATTTTCTTCAGGCTTGCATCGCGGGTGATACCGGCGTTATTAATCAGGATGTCAATTTTGCCATATCTTTCGGCAACTATTGTTGCTGCAGCTTCAACTTCCTGAAAAACAGAAGTATTGACTTTATAAAAACTGGCTTCTCCCCCATCTGCATGGATATCTTCAACCAGGCGGTTTCCCTTTTCTTCATTCAGGTCCCAAATCACTGCTATGGCGCCTTCCTGTGCAAAACGAATGGCTGTTGCCTTTCCAATTCCGTCGGCACCACCGGTAATAATGGCGACTTTTTTTTCTAATCTTTTCATTTTATTGTACTTATTTTAATCAATTCATTAAAAATCGTAATTATTGTTTTACCGCTCAACAATGATGGAAGTACCCATTCCACCTCCAATGCAGAGGGTTGCTAAGCCGGTTTTTGCATTGCGCCTGCCCATTTCATAGATCAGTGAGATAAGTATTCGTGCACCGGAGGCTCCGATCGGATGTCCCAGCGCTATCGCGCCGCCGTTTACATTTACTTTTTCAGGATCAAGGGCAAGATCACGGGCAACAGCGATAGACTGTGATGCAAATGCTTCGTTTGCTTCTACCAGATCAAGCTGATCAACCGTATAACCGATGCGCTCAAGGGCTTTACGTGAAGCAGGAACCGGCCCGTAACCCATAATGGTCGGATCAAGCGCCACGGAAGCGTAAGATTTTATGGTAACAAGCGGGGTGAGTCCCAACTCATCAGCTTTCTGTTTTGACATCACGATCAACATGGCAGCACCATCGTTGATCCCGGAAGAGTTTCCGGCAGTTACTGTGCCGGCCTTATCAAAAGCAGGCGGCAGTTTAGCTAATTTATCAATGGTAGTGCCGGGTCGTGGATACTCATCGGTATCAACTACAATCGGGTCGCCTTTGCGCTGAGGAATAATTACAGGTACAATCTCGTCCCTGAACTTCCCGGATTTTTGTGCTGCTTCTGCCTTTAACTGACTTTTAAGAGCAAATTCATCCTGTTCCTCACGGCTTATATTCCAGCGTTTGGCAATATTTTCGGCAGTAACGCCCATATGATAGTTGTTGAACGTCTCGGTCAGACCATCATGGATCATGCTGTCAATAATTTTCCCATCACCCATTCGGTAACCATAACGGCCTTTGGGAAGCAAATAGGGAGCATTGGTCATACTTTCAGTACCTCCGGCCAATATCACCTCGGCATCACCCAGCATGATAAACTGCGCTGCCATACTAACTGCCCGCAAACCTGAACCACATAATTTATTGATGGTCATCGCTGTTACTGTTTCCGGAACTCCGGCATATACAGCCACCTGACGCGCAACATTTTGTCCCAGTCCGGCCGATAGTATGTTACCAATAATAACATCATCGATGATAGCCGGATCAATTCCAGCTCTTTTGATGGCTTCCTTAGCTGCTATGGTTCCAAGTTCCACAGCGCTCAGGCCGGCAAGTGCTCCTCCGAACGACCCTATGGGCGTACGGGCTGCTGATACAATTACTACCTCTCTCATTGACGTAAATCTTTGGAAATATTTTTATGCTAAATAATCACCAATTTGCTGATCAGTAAAGCCAGCTATCAAGTTCATCAGGGCTGACTTTTTACATTATTGCCCTATTAATACTATTATATTCAACTGTTATTCAATATACTATACATTAATAATAAGGGGTCTGACTTATATAATTCAACCTAACTTTTAGAAATACAAACCACTAACAATACAAGCAGAAAATAAACTTAAGTGCCTGAATATAATTTAATTAGTATAATTTAAGCTCCTGATAGTTCCATCTTTAAAAAACACATCAGGCACATGCACATGCAGTTCCTTACCCAGATCGGCCATAAGGCGGCATTTATGCGGATCATTCACCATTGATAACGCCGGCTCCAGCACTTGTTGTAATAATTCAACTTCATTTATTTCACATTCTTTATAGGTTGCGACTGCATAATACCAGGTGATGGTTGGGATATAAACAGCCCGTTGTTTGTAATCCGATTCACGTTCCATCAGTTTATAGCGCTTCGATATTTGCAATAAACGCTGGTACTTTTCCATTGCAATAAGTGATTGCAGGTAAGAAGCGAAAAAAGTGTGCCAGCGAAATTCAAAAATCTGCTCCTTGTAACCATTCAGAAATGTTTCGGCATAGTCAGCCGCTTCAGCAGCCCTTTGATTTTTATTCAGTGCCCTGATATAAAAAGAGGCAAACCCTACCCTGTTGTGGTGGCTCTTGGTATTTTTAAGTTCACTGAATGAGTCCTGCATCAGTTTCAGCGCTTTGGAATTATTATTCTGCCTGAGCAAAACTGCGCAAAGGTTATTAACGTAATGAAGGTAATCACCCGAATGCTGCCTCACTGAAAGATAGCCGTATTCAGAAGCTTTGGCCAGCTCATTTCTTTTAGAATGCAACATTACACGATTCGCATAATAATTCAGCAGGATTCGTCTGGAATAGAAAAGCCCGGTCCGCATCATTTTATCCAGATCGTTGTACAATTGATCCAGTTTTTCGTATTCCTTGTAATTAAAGTGAATCAATGTTAGCCTTACAATCGCCAGATAACGATTCAATCCATCCAGATTCTCATTATAAAATACGGTTCTCAGCCAATCCTCCCAGTTACGTGATTCAGTATTATTCAGCGCATATTGGTTAACAATATCAATAGTAGCTTCATGCATACGACGATTTACATCAACACACAGATCATACAGCGACCGGTAATCATTCAGAAAACGATCAACTATCCGGTTGTAATGGTGCCTGAACCTGATGAGCAGGTAAAAACGATAGTTCCTGATGATTTCGTAAAGCCTGATAAAATAGTAGGGAGGTTTATCAAAACCCTTAATTAGTCTGATTAATGCATCTTCTTCGCGGGGTGTAATCGAATCCATCATTATCCGCTTGTCAATCTCAAGAAGCCATTCATAATAGATGTCAACTTCAATTGCTTCAAGACGGCTGATTATCCAGTTCTTCAGGTTCGAATATTTACGCTTGTCAATGGATACCTTATAGGGAAATGTATGATCCGGATGGTGTGTATTGTGGTGGATCAATTCCAGGATTGAAATATTCTCCGGATCTTTAAACTGATGAACCGAAAGAAGATAGGAAACCTCGTGGGGTAGCAGCGCATTGGCAAAACGGGAGAAGTTTGTTAATCGGGCTGACATGAACTATTATGAGTAATTAAGTTATATATGCTGGTTAGTTTCGGGTTTCTTGAAATGCTTATCCGATTTCATGAATAAAATCCGGTAAAAAAATAATCCTGAAGGCTAAATACCCTTTTCTCATTTTCTGCTAAGGTAAGAAAATGGACAATGAATAATAATAAATGACAGTCAATTTTGTATTGAGCTGTTATACTGAATATTATGCTCTTTACCACTTCAAATCGACACATGTAAATATTAACCTATTTAAAATAAATCAATATTTATGCGTATCTTTACGGAAATTTATTAAATTAACAGGGGGATTTGTGATGAGGGAATTAAAAATTGGTGGGTTAACCATTCCGGTGCCCATTATTCAGGGAGGCATGGGTGTTGGCATTTCGATGTCGGGTCTTGCCGCTGCAGTTGCGAATGAAGGAGGTGTTGGTGTTATTTCAGCCGCGGGATTAGGGCTGGTGCACCGGAACTCTGCTTTAGATTATCTTGAGGCTAATATAGAAGGCTTAAAGACGGAAATAAGAATTGCAAAGGAAAAAACAAAGGGTATTATTGGTGTTAACATCATGGTTGCCATGTCAAACTTTGCAGACCTGGTTTCTACTGCCATCTCTGAAAAAGCCGATATTATTTTTTCAGGTGCCGGATTGCCATTGGAGTTGCCTAAGTTTTTAAAACCAGACAGCATTACCAAACTTGTTCCGATCGTTTCTTCGGGCAGGGCTGCAAAACTCATCTGTGACAAATGGAAAACCACACACAATTATCTGCCTGATGCCATTGTTGTTGAAGGGCCAAAAGCAGGTGGTCACCTTGGTTTTAAAAGAAATCAGCTTGAGGATGCGAATTTCACACTCGAACAGCTGATTCCGGAAGTAGTCAGGGAAGTCAGATTCTTTGAAGATAAGTACCAGCAGGAAATTCCGGTAATTGCCGCAGGCGGAATTTATACCGGGCAGGATATATTTGACATTATTCAAAAGGGTGCCAAAGGGGTGCAAATGGGTACCAGGTTTGTGACTACGGAAGAATGTGATGCTTCGCCCGGATTTAAACAAGCCTATATTAATGCCGGCGAAAATGACATTGAAATCATTCAAAGTCCGGTAGGTATGCCAGGCAGGGCTGTCAGTAATAATTTTATTGACAAGGTAAAACTAGGTTTAAAAACCCCGATCAAATGTCCTTTCCATTGCATTAAAACCTGCGATGTATCGAGCAGCCCCTATTGTATTATTACAGCACTTTACAATGCTTACAAAGGCAATATGGAAGGCGGATATGCTTTTGCGGGTAGCAATGCCCATCTGGCTACCAAGATAACTACAGTAAAAGAGATTTTTAAAGAACTGGTGGCTGATTGGCAGATAGCCATCAACCGGTCAGAACAAAAGACCTGAAACAACCTGGAATTATTTCAGCCTCATTCTTGAAGAGTGAGGCTTTTTTTTTGAGTTTATTCTGCAAAATAAACATGCCATAAATAACCACCCGTCGTCAATCGCTAGCTGAAGTATATTTTTGTTAATAATTAAAAGGTTGTTTAAATTTCATTTCATTTTTCAATAGGCCCGTCCTTTAGGGCGGGTCTCAAATATATTATCACAAACGTTGGCAAAATCCTGAAAAATTTATTCTTAAAATTACAAATTTTTCAGGATTTTGCTCTACAGGGTTTGTGGTTTTTCTATAAACCCGCCCTAAAGGACGGGCCTATTCATAGAGTTTTGCAAAATTTAAACAGTCTCTAAGCTGATTGCATCAATTTTGGTATAAATTTGCATTGACTACCCTGCTATCATGGAAATCCTTAATGAACACATCAATAATATACTGCAACAGCTTCCTTCAAATGTAACACTGGTGGCTGTCACCAAAACAAGGCCGGTTGCTATTCTTCAACAAGCCTATGAACTGGGGTTGCGCGATTTTGGAGAAAACCGGGTTCAGGAAATGATTGATAAACAATCCATCCTTCCCGCAGATATTAACTGGCATCTGATCGGACACCTGCAAACCAATAAAGTAAAATACATTGCACCCTTTGTCTACCTGGTTCACAGTATTGACAGCCTCAGGTTGCTCGAAGAGGTTAACCGGCAGGCAGAAAAACACAATCGTATTATTGATTGTCTGCTTCAGATATACATTGCCACAGAAGAATCAAAATTTGGACTGGATGAACCGGAGTTAAAAGTAATTCTGGAATCAGCGATTTATAAGTCGATGAATAATATAAGAATATGTGGACTGATGGGAATGGCCAGTTTTAGCGATGATACGGCCCTGGTCAGGCGGGAGTTTGCCCATTTAAAATCGCTTTTTGAAGAAATTAAATCAGCATATTTTGCCGGTTCCACTGATTTCAGCATTTTATCCATGGGAATGTCAGGCGATTATCAGATAGCCATTGAAGAAGGAAGCAGCCTGGTTAGAATCGGAACGGCACTTTTTGGAGAAAGATAAATACCCTGGTTTTAATCCCACAAAATTTAACATTGAATTAACATTGACTTAACTCATGGTTAACAGTCAAGCTATATTTTTGCATTATCCAAAAAGACAAACCATGAAAAACATTCTCAAAATATCAGCAATAGCTTTCTTTGCCTTAGTTCTTAATACTTTAAGTTTTGCAGAAGGGAATAACACAACCACTCCCCCATCAAGTGCCACTGCTGCATTGACAGGTAAGGTACTTGACAATATTACAGGCGAAACGCTTGCTGGTGTTGCAGTTGCAATTGAAGGCACAGAATTACAGGTTTACACTGACCTTGACGGCAACTTCTCTATCAGTGGAATTGAGCCTGGGACCTACAATCTTGTTCTTTCCATGATCTCTTACAAAAACAGCCTTGTTGAAAATGTTCAACTGGAGGCCAATGATAAAGAAGTTCTTGACATTAAATTAGACAATAAATAACAAGAAGTGTGTGTGCTTGTTTGATATAAGCTGTGCGTTTGCATGGCTTTTTTTTATTCAAATAATTTGGCCTGAAATTGTGATTCACTCTTAAATTAAGGTAAAGGTTAAGGTTAAGGTTTAGGTTAAGGTTAAGGTTAAGGTTAAGGTTAAGGTTAAGGTTGAGGATTTAGAGTAATTTCTAATTTCAAATTCCTGATTTCTAAAACATCAGTGCCTGGGGAAAAGAATCGGGGTCTTCTGAAATGATTGATAATACTTGATTATGGCCATCATTAACATCATTAACATCATGTACCTTACTTTTTGTTTTTGAGACAATACCGACAGCTATAAATCAATTTCAATGATTAAATCAATTAGCCCCTCCTGAGTGCCACAGGCAGACAGTTAGTGCGACAAGGGCAAGGGTGAGCTTCCGATTCTATACACTCTAAGACCTACCCTCTCAAGGCAACGTAAGAAAGCTGATTCTTTTTCAGACGATGCGATAAGACCTACCCCAATTAAGCAAAAAAACCAGGATTGATCAGTTGTTTTTCACCTGATCCTCAGACAGAATCGCAGCTGATTGTTAAGTGTTTTTTTAGAGGATTCTGGATTATCCCGTCTCTTGTATTGAATACAAAAAAGGAATCCATTAAGGATTCCCTAAAATATATTTTTACTGTCCGGAATTTAGCCTGACCATTCAACCGGGAAAGACTGTTTTTATTCTTCGAAAATTCTTTCCATCATCAGTTTCCCGTTTTCGTCCCATTGCCGCCAGGTAGCGCTCTTCTTGCCCAGTGAATAGTGCATTTCGTATAACATAGTTCCTTTGTTATCCCAAACATACCATGCTCCGTCTTTAACATCGTCCTTATAGCCTGCTTCAGCAATTTTTACCCCGGCTTCATTCCAGGTAATCCAGATGCCTGTTTTCTTACCATCGTTATATTCACGATACTCTTTTTTTATTCCGGAAGGAAAATAATATTCAAGGGATCCATGTTCCAATCCATCACGAACATTTAAAACAAGCGATTTACTGCCATTTTCAAAATACTCAATGTGAGTGCCGGTATAGAGCATTCCTTTTTTGTAATAAAGCCCGTCTTTGACTTCAAGATTCTGAGCAAAAACTGCAATATTCAGAAGAAGTAAAAAAGTTACTGATGCTGATATTTTCATAAAATTAGTTTGCATTATTGAAAAGTTACTTTGATGTAAAGGTAAAAATAATCAGGATTTTACTATAAAACTCTGAAGATTTTCCTTGTGCATTAATTATTACATCGATAAAAAATACGCTTAATTAATAAGTTCTGATAGAATTTAAAAGAACTTATAGCTTACACGCAGTTGAAATGCCCTGCCCTGATTAAGCCTGGTAAAATACTGATCATCAGCTTTATAGAACTGAAAAATTGATTCTTTGGAATCACCCAATAAATTCTCAAGTTTGAATCCGACCTGCAGCTTCTTTTTCTCACCAATACTCTTATTAATATTCATATTGAGACTGTGGAAAGGCCTGGTATAAATATCAGGACGATCGACAATGCCAACTACTTCGAGTGTCTGCCCCTGAACATTGTAGTAAACCCCGGCTTCCAAACCATTCCAGAATCCGGTTTCACCACCATTGTAAGCAAAACCAAGGTTTATAATGTAAGGTGCCTGCCCAGCCATATTCCTGTAGTTTTCAACCGTTTCACCCAGCCTTGCATTCTCTTTTCTGGAAGCTAATTCTGTAGCGCTCAGTTCAATCCTGGAATTGGTAAAGGTAATATTTGAATTGAAGGTCAGATTCGATAGTTTACTGCTGATAAAATCAAGATTCTTCCGTAACTCAAGTTCCGCCCCAATAACCTGGCCATCACCTACATTCCGGGGTTGAAAAGCACCCACAAGGGTAAAATACTGCACAATTTCAATAGGACTGTCAAAAGTTTTATAAAAAGCTCCTACAGAGACCATCTGGCCTTGCTTTCCAAAATACTCCCAGCGAATATCATAATTATTGATGTAGGTACTGCGCAAATTCCCATCCCAGTATACAATTCCGTCCTGATCGTTGGCATCTCTGAAAAGCCCTCCGATAAATGTACGGGTAGTAATGGGATCAAATATCTCAGCAAATGACAACTCCTTAAAAGAAGGCCTTGCTATCGTCATAGCAAATGTTGCCCGAAGATTTTGTTTTTCCGACAAAGCATAAATCAGGTTGGCAGAAGGGAAGAAATCCAGGTCATCCATTACCACTGCATCATCCAGCACAATATCCTGCTGCTGGTTCTTACCGGTATAACGCTGTTCAAATTTTTCAGCCCTTACACCAATGATTGCCCTCAAATCTTTAACAGGCTTAAATTCCCAGCCAACATAAGCGGCAATATTCGAATTTGATGAATTAAATTCATTGGGATTGAATGGGATAAAAGGCGCTTCATAGGTCGTACCCTGGTTGGAATTGCCATTTCGGGGCCACAGGTTTTCCTCCTGAAATATTTCATTGGGATCGCCGGTTAATGGTACATTCCTTATATTTATCGAATAGTTTAAAATACTGAAGTCTCTTTCTTTAAAAGTATAACCTCCGCCAAAATTTAAGCGGGATTTCTCCTGAAAAACGTTTAAGTTTTTAGTAACGTGAATAACACCGGAGAGATTCTGTTCTTTAAGATCTCGCCATATTCTCTCAGGGAAACCGGATTCTGTGCTGATAGAGTAAGCTCCATCCCTGACTTCATAGCGGGTAAACCTGACATCCGGATCCTCAATACTGGAGATTGTAGGGGAGATTTTCCAGTTAATATCCCAACCACCAAAGAAATGCTTTCCATTAATTAACAGATTGGTCATCGAACGCTGAGTATATTCGAGATTGTGCTGCACACCGGAGAAGACTGAACCCTGATTTGATTTGCTGAAATCAAAAACACCTGCCTTTGATTCACCATTCTGCAGTTTAAGCAAGTTAACCCGAATTTTAGACTTTTCTGTTTTGATTGCGAAACCTAATAATCCACTGATTAAGACACTATTAACGCCATAATCGCCGATTTGGCTTTCGCGGACATCGGGTTCATAATTTGCAGGGTCGGAAAACATTCCATACTTTCCATACTCAGCCTGTTCGTAATACTCCGTATTATTCTTGTAAGAGAGTGCGACATTGAAACCCAGGGTAATTTTTTTAAGTGCAAATTGATCTCCGGCAGAAACCCCGATGCTGTAATCCATGAAACTTCGTTCGCGGTAAGAGCCCATAACCGGATTAAAACCTCTGAGGATTTCCTGATATCGCTGTCCTTTTGCTCCATCCGGATTTCCTACAACTTCTGAAAACAAAGGAATATCTTCTGTTGCAGGAATAGCCCGCTGCCCATCGTCATAACCCAGCCAATCGGTAGAACTGCCGTCGTAAGTCTGATAGTTATCATTGAAATGCATATCGGTATTATATCCTGCAGTCACCGCTAAATTTAAAGTTCTTACCTCCGGAAAGTCTTTTGTTTCAATATCTATCACTCCTCCCGTAAAATCGGCCGGCAGTTCAGGGCTGAATGATTTATGTACTATGATATTGTCAATGATATTGGTTGGAAATAAATCCATCTGAAGCGTATTTCTGTCAGGATCAAGTCCCGGAATGTCGACTCCATTAAGCATTGTTTTTGTATATCTGTCACCCAAACCCCTGACATAAACATATTTGCCACCTTCAACAGATACACCAGAAACGCGTTTCATAGAAGAAGCAGCATCCGAATCCCCTGTTTTGCGGAAGTTTGCCGCTGAAATCCCATCAATCAGGTTGGCCGATTTTTGCTTCATTGTCAACAATGCAACTTCTGAGTTTCTTACAGCTTCGGCAGTTATAGTTACTTCAGCCAGTTCAATTCTGGCTTCTTTCATTCTCAGGTTTTCAAAAAGTGTTACATTACCTGAACTCACTTTTACATCCTTCATATTTAAGGTTTCATAGGATATGAAAGAAATACGAAGGTTATAGGTGCCGGGGGCAATACTTAAGTTAAATTTCCCGTCGAAATCAGTTAATGTCCCAAAAGTTGTGCCTTCGGCAAAAATTGTCACACCCGGAAGGGATTCACCGGTCGCATCATCG
>JAAXUD010000875.1 GCA_013336205.1 Lentimicrobium sp.
GAAATACAGAAATAACAGTGTTGAATCACAGGCATAAAAACACCATGGCCATAGTAGAAATATGTGTTTTTGTTCCGCAAATTGAAATATTTCTTACTTTGCATAAAAAATCTCACAGAATATGACAAAAGGAAATGCTATACCGCCTTTGAAAATCACTATAGTTCAGGCACCACTTGCCTGGGGGGATAAAAAAGCCAATCTTTCCTATTTCTCAAAAGTATTGGCTCCTTTGGCCGGGAAAACCGACCTTATTGTTTTGCCTGAGATGTTTTCTACCGGTTTTTTAACCGATCCGCATGAAATTGCAGAAACCATGAGTGGAATGGTGATGGATTGGATGACCGCAACAGCTTCAAACCTCGACTGCGTTATAACCGGTTCTATAACCATTTTGGAAAAAGGCAGGTTTTACAACCGCCTGATTTGGATGCGACAGGACGGAACTTTTGAAACTTCCGACAAGCGTCATCTTTTCAGGATGGGAAATGAAAATCTTCGGTTTTCTGCCGGGAACAAACCATTGGTGGTGGAACTTAAGGGCTGGAAGATAAGACCTTTGATTTGCTATGATCTTCGTTTTCCCGTATGGAGCAAAAACCGCTTTTCTGACGGTAAATACGAGTATGATCTTTTGCTGTACATCGCCAACTGGCCTGCAAGTCGCAGTCATGTCTGGAAATCCTTACTTACTGCCAGGGCTATCGAGAATCTCGCTTACTGTGCAGGAGTAAACCGTATAGGCGATGACGGGCATGGATTGCCTCATTGTGGTGATTCATGTGTACTTGATTATAAGGGACGTGAGTTGGTGAAAGCGCCGGTTAATGAAGCATTCCTGCAAACGCTTGAACTCAGCTATGAACATCTTCAGGACTTCAGGGAAAGGTTTGAAGTAGGACCGGATTGGGACCTGTTTCAGATTCTGCCCTAGAGAAACCTGAATGAAAGGAAACTCCTCCGGGTGATGGGATTATTGTTAAGCATCAAAGTGCTGTTCTGATAAGATTTCCGGATCTGGCAATGGCAAAAGACGAAAAAAGTGTAAGAGTAGTATAGTGCTTTGTAGCGCAACTTCTTCTTGAAGTAATAAAAATTTTTCAGCATGAGATTTGAAGATTATTCATTTTCCCCGGTCATAAAAAAGAACCTTGCACTTGCCGGTTTTACACGGCCGACAGACATTCAATACAAGGCAATTCCTCCCATATTAAGGGGTGAGGATGTGTTGGCCATTGCCCAGACCGGAACTGGTAAAACTGCTGCTTTTGTTATTCCAATACTCGATATGCTCATCGCTGACCGGGAGGCAGAGCCCGGCATCCGTTGCCTGGTTATGGAGCCAACCCGTGAACTGGCGCTGCAGATAACCGATGTATTCAATTCACTGGGGAAAGGCAGCAGGGTTAATACCTTGTGTGTGCATGGTGGTGTTGATCAGGACCCGCAGATTCAGCGACTGGAGAAAGGTGTCGATATTCTGGTTGCAACGCCTGGCCGTATGTTCGACCTGGTAAGCCAGGGACACCTGGAAACAGACAAGGTACAGATTCTGGTGCTCGATGAGGCAGACCATATGCTTGATCTCGGCTTTATTCACGACATCAGGCAACTGGTAAAAATGATTCCCCGTAAGCGGCAAACCCTTTTCTTT
>JAAXUD010000348.1 GCA_013336205.1 Lentimicrobium sp.
TGCAAGGCAACAACATCAACTGATTCATTTTTGCCAGGCGCCCCAAGAAATTCAGGAGAATTTCCGATAAACCTCTCCCGGGGATAACCATACATAGCGACAGCTCCATCGTTTACATCAACAAAACGCCCGTCTTTATTCATTATATAAACCGAGCTTGTAATACTGTTGAACAGTCCTCTGTAGCTTTCTTCACTATTGGTCAGGGCATCTTTGACCTGCCTGCGGTGCAATGCCACTGCAGCAACTTTTATAAATGCTTCTAATACTTCTACATTCTGTAAAGGTTTATTCTTAGGAGTTATTATAGTAACATCACCGATAAGAAAATCGCGGCGGGCAAAACCCATTTCATAAATCTGGCCGATATCAAGTATACTTTCCAGTATCATACTAACAGGCTGACTAATAGCACCTGACAGCATCTCATAAAGACTTTCCCTAAAGGTGAGTTTCTGATATAAGACATCTTTTTTCCGTTCCGGTGTCAGATATGAAGTCATACCAACCGGATGTTGCCCAAGAATTTTGAGTACTTTATCAATAGTTTTGCCCACTCCATGAACCGATTGAAGCGTTGCCAGCTGGTTGGTTTCATCAAAAGAAGTAACCATAATATAACTCTTACCGGCGAGCTGATGAACTTTCTCGCCAATAAATTCATAAATATTGGCATTATCATCAAGTTCCAGAAATTCTAAGGCGCATTGATTCAGTAACCTGGTTTGCTCTTCAGCTTCAATGCGATAGGTTATATCCCTCCCAAATACAACCATTCCCTTTCGCGAGGAATCAGCATTATACACCGGCACTTTTATTACATCATAAACATGTTGTTTTCCTGAACGGTCTGGTATTCTTTCTTCAACACGCGATAACGCACCTGACAACCAGGCTTGTTCATCGGTTGTGCTGCATTGCCGGAAACCATCTTTATAAATATTTGCAGTAAAATCAGCCAGTTCTTTATCAGTTTTTCCAACATAATCCACATTTTCCAGTTCATAAATCTTTAATATACCATCATTCGCCTGAAGCCACCTGCCTTCTGCATCCTTAAAACAGATAATATCCGGGGTCGCATTGATCAGAATTTTTAACTTTTCTTCATTTTCCTTCAGTACCCGTGCTGCTTTACGCCTGACTTCCTCAACGCCAATAGCATTGGCTATCATATTCAAAAGCGTTTCGTGTTCAATTCCAGGTGAGAAATCGGCCTGATATACGGCACAAACAGACCCGACGGCTTCTCCCTCGCAGAACACAGCTCTTCCAACATAAGTCTTTAAATTATAGGGCCCGACATTGGGATCAGTTTCTGCATAAATTGTATCCGGCAGGTTTCGAACTAATAAAATCTTAGTTGAACTGTTTTTTATAACATCGTAGCAGATATGTCCATCAGGCTTATCTTTTGAATTGAAGTCCGGCGGCGTAGCCCATTGGCCAATTGAACAAAGCAGCCCATCTTCCATTCGATTATACAGGGCACAGGTAGCACCGAAAAGCTCTCCGAACAAAGAGGTTAGGCTGTTAATATTTTCACTGAAATCAAAACCAAGGTTTAGCAAGGTTTGGCTGAAACGATCAGCGTATTGCTGAAACAATTTTTTCTCACTAATGTCACTCAGCGTAAAGTCGACCCTGATTGCTTTCCCCGATGCGTCTCTATCAACCCTGGCTTTATTGAGAATCCATTTCAACTGATTGCCAGGCAAAACAATACGGTATTCCAACTCATCCTGATTTTTATTTTTGAGTTGATTAATGAAATTATTTAATGCCTTTTTATCTTCTGTAAAGCAGAAACGTGTCAGTAAATCAATGTTTTCCGGAAATTCGCCGGGCAAACGCTTACAAATCGAAAAAAATGCATTAGATGTATATACTGATTTAAAGTCAGGGAAACTGAATGAAATAATGCCATCATCCAATGAGTTCAGAATACTTTCATGAATTTCAGCCTGTATGCCACCTTTAATGTAATCAGCAGCGGTGGTACTTTTTTTAATCCCGGCATCTTTATCAGCTGGCTCACTTGCTTCAATGTACTCCCATAACTCACTGATCAATCCGGAAAAATGATCAGAATTTTTGTTTTCTTTCAATAAAAGCGCACTTTCTTTAGCTTCCCTCACTTTATTGAGAAGCTCTATTTTCCTGTCATCGACCGATCTTAATGCCATAACTGATAGTGTTATTGATTGTTTAAATCTCCGGACGGATTACTAATTCCTTCTTTATCGCTAAAACTATAAACAGTAACCTTTTAGGGATAAATAATTAGTTTGAAACCGGCAGTGATTTATACACGAATATTTTGAGTTGAAAATAGCTAAAAACAAAAAGAAATCCAAATAGAATATTAAGATCAATTTTGTGAAATCTATGGTATTAAACTAATCTCATTTTCAACAGAACGGAGCAATTATACTATTAACATTGTCAAAACTTATTCAGATCAAAAATGATATACAGTTGATCAATTTGTTTTAGGGCGTATCAGATATAACACTGATTGCATGACTGAAGTCAGGCGATTCAGAAATATAGCTTAAAATTTGGTAATTTAGCCACCTTATGAAGCTTTCCACAACAGCTTACGATACTATTATTATTGGTGGGGGTCCCGCTGGACTTTTCTCCGCAATAAATATTTCACAAGGCAGTGTCTTGCTTCTTGAGAAAGGCGAAAAACCAGGCAGAAAGTTACTGATAGCAGGTACCGGTCAGTGTAATTACTCTCATGCCGGCAGTATGAGCGACTTTCTGCATCACTATGGCGAAAACCACAGATTCCTGAAATATTCCCTGAACAAATTCACCAATACTGACCTTGTAAATTTCTTCAAAGAATCGGGGCTGGAATCAACTGAGGATAAAAACGGTAAAATATTTCCGTCTACCCTAAGATCCTCAGATGTTTTAAATGTGCTGATCGAAGCAAGCAGGAAAAACAATGTTCATATGCTTGAAGTATTTCCTGTTAGCGATGTAACCAGGAACGCGGATGGTTTTATAGTTAAAACAGCGACAAGACTATTTAGTTGCAGGAATCTGATTATCGCCACCGGAGGACTATCCTATCCTGCAACAGGTTCAACAGGCGATGGATATAGTTTTGCTAAAACGCTAGGTCATTCTATTGTTAAAACCAGGCCAGCCCTCAGCCCGATAATAGTTCAGAACTACCGGATGGCGCACCTGATGGGCATTTCTTTGCAATCGGCCATGATTTCATTATTTCGTGATGGTAAAAAAGCGGACGAACACCGCGGCGATATTGTATTTACCCATAAAGGGCTGTCAGGACCGGGCATCATTGATTTTTCACGTTCAATTGTAAGTGGCGATATTCTGAAAATCAACTTTCTGAATCTAAATCCTGATAGCTTCTCCCGCGAATTCATCGAAGCTGCAAAAAGTAATGGAAAATTGACTATTCAGTTATTTTTAAAGCCATTTAACCTACCCCGGAATCTTCTTCGCTTTCTGATTGAAGATGCCGGAGCTATGCCCGATCAGCAAATTGCAGAAGTGAGCAGGCAAACCCGCTTAAAACTTGCAGAAAACTTATGCGAATATCCCTTTTTCGTTGAAAAGCTGGCTGGCTTTAAGTATGCAATGTCCACTGCTGGCGGGATTAATCTTGCAGAAGTTTCGCCCAAAACCATGGAATCTAAACTTGTCAAAAACCTCTATTTTGCAGGCGAAGTACTTGACATTGATGGTGACACGGGAGGATATAATATTCAGGCGGCATTTTCCACCGCTTATGTTGCCGCTTCAGCAATAAATTTAACCGATAAAGAATAGTTTCTTCAATGTAACCAATAGTGCCAGGTAAAAAGTACAAAGTAAAAAGTAAAAAGTAATGCTTCGACTTCGCCTGCCTGATTGCAAGGGCAACCATGCAGACAGGCGCTGCAACCAGGTAAAAAGTAAAAAGTAAAAAAGTAGAAACCCAACAGAGGTGTTGAAGCCTGCCTCAAATCCGATGCTACATTTTACGCCTGACATAGCAATAGTACACTTCCCTGAAGCAAAAAAGCCCTGCTTATAGCAAGGCTTTCCCTTAAAATTTAAGGGCTTAAAACACTATTCTATACCGGCAAAATGTTTCATAAACTGAACCCGTTCATACGCAGCCGGGTTTTCAGCTTTTTTAAAGCTCATCTTTCCAATAAAGTCTTCCGTTTTTGTATAATTATGTTTA
>JAAXUD010000349.1 GCA_013336205.1 Lentimicrobium sp.
CGCCAGCAATAAATTAGCAACTCTTTTTCTTTGCCACGACACAATGAAGCTACTTTTTTTACAAAGCCAGACATCTTAACGCCAACAAAATCAAGTCCGATCAGAAAAGCGGCATCGCGGCCAGCCTGTTGATAACGGGTACCAACTTCGGCCCTTTCCTGATCAGAAAAAAGCGGAATATTCACAGCACCGGGAACATGGCCTTGCGCAAATTCAAGCGGGGAGCGGACGTCAATCAGCGGAATGCTGGCTTTCATCAAAATAATTTCACTGGCGGATTCCGTAATAATCATCCGGCAAATTTACCTTAAAATAATAAACGGTCTGATAATACAGAATCTGAATATTCCCGGGATTTCAGAAAAGGGATAAAAACCATATTCTTCACTTTAATTTACCAATACAACCTCCACCGGATTTTCAAGATATACCAGCCAGGCATTCACCCGGGGATACCCCATTTCAGCCAGCAACGAAGCATATTTACGAATCTGGCTTTTATGACTTTCGAGCGGCTTACCTGCCTTGTAATCAATCACATCAGTAAAGGTTTCGTGAAATATAACCCTGTCGGGACGAAAACTTTTTCCACCCGGGGCAAGTATCTCTGTTTCCGCAGCTACCTGTCCTGTTCCGTCAAAAAAGGGCATTACCTGAGGATGCCCGAGTACCAAAATAAGCTTAGCACGCAGTGTAAGCAGTTCATTTTCTATAACATAACCCTGCTGAAGCAGCGTAGTCAGCGCATGATCAACATCTTTCACTTCTATAATATATGACAATGCCAGATGGAGCAGATTTCCACCTGACTGACCACCGCCCGGATTCGCAGCCTGCCACACGCGTGGAGCACGACCAGCAAAAATCAACCTGTCGCGCCAGTCATTGGTAAGAAACAAGTTTTCAACACTTTCCGGCTGTTTTTTCACTTCCTCCGTCCCGACAACACTGCCTTCTCCGAATTTGTAAATAGTTTTTTCAGCGCTATACATGCCGGCCTTATCGAGAAATGCATGTATAAGTGCCGGGACCGATTTAAGTTCATCTACTTTCTTTGGTGGCGTTTTGGTCAGTACATACAGTCTTTCAGCGGCACGGGTAAACGCGACATAGATCTGATTCAGCATGTCGAGCCTCGATTTATTGTTTTCCCTGGTATAAACCTCGCTAAAAACTGTTGACTCCAGGTTTGTATCAATTTTCAGCATCGCAACCGGTAATTCAGGTAATTCCGGATCATTAAGTTCAATCCATTCTGATTTGCGGGTCAGTTTCATGGAATCATCGGCAAAAGCATAAATAACCACCGGGAATTCGAGTCCTTTGGATTTATGAATGGTCATAATCTGAACTGCATCAGACGAAAGTGGGAGCACAACAGAAAGTTTGGAATTGTTTTGTTCCCAATATCCCAGAAATCCGTCGATTGCGGAATTTCTGCCTGAAGAATACTTAAGCACCTCATCCAGGAAGAATTGCATATAAACCGGTGATTTCAGGTGAAGCCTGAAAATCCGGATCAGCTCTTCACAGGTATCGTAAAGTGACATTCCCCTGAATCGTTTTGGAGCAATATCAAAGTCATTCTGCCTGAGCAGGTTATAAAAACCAGAAGACGTTACTGATTGGCTGTAATATTTATGAAAATCATTTTTAATTTCGTCGGGCAAACCAAAAAGGTAAGTAACCAGGGCTGTCCGGCTTATTGCATTTTCTTCATCATTTAGAAATATCAAAAAGTTAACCAGAAAGTTGACTTCAGGCGATTTTTGCAGCAACAGGCTATCAGAAGAGACCACCTTTACCCCGTTGTTGTTGAGATAAGCAGCGACATTTGAGGAATCCTGGTTTGAACGGCACAACACCGTTACCTCACCGGGTTGGAAGCCCGCTTCGCCAAGTTCTCCAATTAATTGCAGCACACGGATGCATGTATTGTCATCAAAATCTGCCTTTGCATCACCCCCGATAAATTCAAGCTGTACCTGCCCACCCTTGTTTTCCGGATTGGACTTTTGTGCTACACCTTCATAAACCTGATTAAAATCGGGCAAAAATGCTTTTGCAGCAAATTCAAAAAAAGCATTGTTAAACTCAATCACTTCCCGTTTAGACCTGTAGTTTGAATCGAGCTGGTTTGGCTTATACTCGCGTTCAAGCACTTTTGCCCTTTGATCAATAATAGGATTGTCCTGAGGATTATCAATGGCCGGAAGCTTTACAAACTGCTCTACCTCACCGTTCCGGAAGCGGTAAATCGCTTGCTTCCCATCCCCTACGATCATATTGGTTCCCCCATGAGAAAGCGAATTTTCGACTAACGGCAGGAGGTTTTGCCATTGCAACACGGAAGTATCCTGAAATTCATCAATCAGATAGTTGCGAAACCGTTCACCAGTGCGCTCATAAATAAACGGTACCGGCTCATTGGCAACAATGGATGAAATAATCCGGTTAAATTCAGCTATAGAAACTACATTCCGTTCCTTTTTTACCATTTGCAGGCGCTGATTTAATTCCCCCAACACGGCCATCGGATAGAGATTGTTCCTTATATTGCGATATAACAAGTATTTCCCGGTTTTCTCCTCTGCAATCAACTCAATTTTCCGGTAATAGTCTGTTAATTTATCTGCAATAGCCAGAATATCATTTACATCGGGTGATTTTTTACCCGCAGCACTGAGCCATTCACCAGTATCGATTGTTTTCCGCACATATGAATTTGGCTCAGATGCACTCAAAAAATCCCCATTACAAATTTTCCTGAAAAAGCCAACAATTCCTTTGTCACCGTAAAAAAACAGCGCAGCATCCAACCCATGATTATTTACTAATTTCAAAGCCTGTGTTGCCGGTTCTTTTACTGATTCTTCAAAATCTGTAATGAATTTGCTTAGTTTCCGGTTTACAGCTGCAAGTTTCTCTGCAGTAAAATCATTCAGATGCGGCAGCACTGCAATCGCATCCTCACTAAACAGGTTATCGCTGAATTTCATCAGATCGCGCTCTATCTGCCAGCTTTCGTCACTTTCAGCTCTTTCCTGCACGAACTTTACCAGGATATCTGTAATAAATCCATCAGTTCCGACAGAGGCCAGTAAAAGATCAACAGCTTCGCCCTTTAAAAGCGCTGTATCCATTTCCACCTCAAAATTCATCGAAAGTTTCAGATCAAAAGAAAAGGACCGGATAATACGGTGCATAAAACTATCGATGGTCGATACTGCGAAATCACCATAATTGTGAAGTATCAGGGTCAATACTTTGGCTGCATTTTCACTTATGCCGGCAATGCTCAGCCCGGTTGCAACCTGCAGACTGCTCACCATATGACTGAATTTTGCAGGAACCACATCACCTTCAATGGCTGAGAGCATTTTGAGGTTGGATATTATCCTGTGCTTAATCTCATTGGCCGCTTTATTTGTAAAAGTAATTGCCAGAATGTTACGAAATCCTGAAGGCTCCTTCAGCACGATCTGCAGATAAACACTGATTAAAGTGTAAGTCTTACCTGAGCCGGCCGAGGATTTATAAACCAGAAATTTATTCATATCGGTAAACTGAAAAATAAAGTAAAAAATCAATTTCAGAATGATGGAATACAACTATCAGAGCCTGCATAAGTTTTAAGCCAATCTTCAATAGCCCATGCTTTAGGACAGGTATATCAAAATTTAAACAGCATTCAAATAGCTGATATTTTTAATGATTGTGTATTTTGTTGTTCTACAAATGTAAGCAAGAGCCAACAATCACACAAGGTTAATAAGCCCGGATTAATTTCACTTTTTAAAAGCCTATATTTGCAGCCTGAAACAGGAAAAACACCAGAAATGAAAGACAGCAACCTTGTTTATGGCATGCGGCCGGTGATTGAAGCCATTGCTTCCGGCAAAGTAATTGACAAAGTAATAATTCAGCAAGGCCTTAAGGGTGAACTCGTTCCAGAGTTGAGAAAAGTAATGACTGAAAATGGCGTTCCCTTTCAGTATGCTCCGATCGAGAAACTTAATCGGCTTGTCAGGGGAAATCACCAGGGAATTATTTGCTTTATTTCACCCATCGAATTTCAACCGATCGAGAATCTCCTGCTTTCTGTCTATGAAAAAGGTGAAACTCCTTTGTTTGTGATATTAGACAGGGTTACTGATGTCCGCAACATGGGCGCTATTGCCCGCACGGCAGCCTGCGCCGGAGCACATGGCCTT
>JAAXUD010000350.1 GCA_013336205.1 Lentimicrobium sp.
CTGATTAATTCAATTCGTGCTTATTCTTTTTCCCCCATTTGATAAGCACAGACTGCACATCTTTAAATTTGATGGGCTTAGGAAGATAGTCAACCATTCCGGCGTTCAGATAACGCTCGCGGTCGCCGGGCATCGCATTGGCAGTTATTGCTATGATTTTGGGTCTTTCGTGTTCAGGGTATTTTTCGCAGATAATCTTAGTAGCTTCCATTCCATTCATTACCGGCATCTGAATATCCATAAGAATGATGTCATACTTTTTGCGATCAAGCATTTCCAGGACTTTTCTTCCATTTTCGACTGCATCAATTTTGTATCCCATCTTGCTTAAGAGGGTTATAACCAAATCCTGATTGGTGATATTGTCTTCAGCCAAAAGGATGCGCATTGGTAATTTAGCAGAGAGATTCTTGTCTATATTGTGATCGGCCATATTGCTGCGCCTGTTGCGGGCTTCAGCAATTACCCTTAGAACTTCTTCAAAAAGTTCGGCAAGTTTAATTGGTTTTGAGAGCTGAGCGTCAAATACATCACCTGGAAGTTTACTTATCTTGCCAAGAGAGGTAAGCATAATCAAAGGGACATCTCCTTTAAAAGGCAGTGCTTTTATAGCTTTACCAAGCTCCAGCCCATCCATCGACGGCATTTGCATGTCAATAACAGCCAGATCGAAAGGCTCATCATCTTCTTCAATGATAGCAAGGGCTTCAGGGCCTGACTTGGCTGTAACCGGGATCATCCCCCACGATTCAAATTGTAGCGTAAAAATGTGCCTGTTTGTTTCGTTGTCGTCAACAATTAAAACCCTGCTGCTCTTAAGTTCAGGAATCTGACCACGAACATACAGTTTAGTCTTGCCAATTCCCGAAGTCCTGAGTTTAATGGTAAAATAGAAAGTTGAGCCTTTGCCAATTGTACTTTCAACCCAGATTCGGCCTCCCATCAGTTCAACAAGATGTTTGGCAATAGCCAGTCCAAGACCTGTTCCGCCATACCTGCGGGTTGTGGAACTGTCGGCTTGCATAAATGCTTCAAACAGAATTTCAATTTTGTCTTTTGCAATGCCAATTCCACTATCTCTTACCGAAAACTGTAATTCCTGATAGCCTTCAGTTTCATTTACTTTTTCAATGGATATGAAAATTTCACCTTCTTCAGTGAATTTGATGGCATTATTTATAAGATTAATCAGAACCTGGCGAAGCCTGGTAATGTCGCCAATCAGGAAAGGTGAAACATCCGGTTGAATAAGGTATAGGAGATCCAGCCCTTTTTCAATTGCTTTCTGTGCAAAGATGTCAAGAGCATCTTCAATACAATTACGGAGTTCAAAAGGAGCTTCCTCCAGTGTCATTTTTCCTGATTCAATCTTTGAAAAATCAAGAATGTCGTTGATAATGGTCATCAGGTTATCGGCACTGAGCCTGAGCGTTTCAACATAATTTTTCTGCTCAACAGTAAGACTTGTGTCCAGCAAAAGACTGGTCATTCCGATTACACCATTCATTGGTGTTCTGATTTCGTGACTCATCATCGCCAGAAAATCAGATTTCATCCGGTTTTCCCGTTCAGCATCTTCTTTCGCCTTAATGAGTTCTTCTTCTTGCTCTTTAAGGTAATTGAGTCGTGTCGCAGTTTCTTTAAGTGCCTGATTTTCAGAAATTAATTGTTGTAAAGACTTGCCGGACTCATCCTGTGACAGCTTGTTTTCCATAGATGTAAATTGAGATAAACCTTACTTATGCCAACTATAAACTGGTTAAAGAAAGTACTAAATTAGTAAAATTTCTTTCTGATAGTAACAGTCCGCGCATAATTCATCAAAAATCAACGTGGGTTTTATTATTAATATCAATTTGAGATAAATGTAATCATTATAAAATAAGTATTTTTTATTCAGTTTAATTATTCTGAATGGTTTACATCAGTTTATGTCCTGTATTAGAAACCGATGTAATATCATCCAGCAAACGGAAGAGCATTATACGCCCTGTTTCAATCATATTCATATGATTCTTAATGCATTCAATGCTTTGTTTCCAGGGTGAATCCGGCTCAGATTCATGCGCATTTTTAAGTAAACCATTGATAATAATTGAATCCATCTCTGGATGGAATTGCAGGGCTGTTACATTATCTTTATAGGTGAATGCCTGGTTTTTAACATTTTCAGCCGTTGCTATCAGGCAGGCTCCCTCCGGAAGATCAAAAGTATCACCATGCCACTGGAAGAATTTTAAGTCACCAGCGATACCTGATAAGGCTGACGGGTATTCCTGAAGAGGTTTTACCTGATGAAATCCGATCTCCGGGTGATTGTTTTTATAAACCCTCGCACCCAGGGAAGCAGCAATCAACTGGGCGCCGAGACAAATTCCAAGTACTTTTCTTCCACTTTCAATTGCTTCACGGATTAACTTTTTTTCAGTGACGAGCCACGGGTAGGTATCATCCTCATAAGCACCCATCATACCGCCCATAATGATCAGCAGGTCAAATTCCGGCAGTTCGTTTAATACATTGTTGCTATCCCAGTAATGATAAAAATATGTATGCCCCCTTTCCTGTGCCCATTGTTCTGCATGGCCTGAAGGCTCATTGTGTATGTGTTTGAAAATGAGTATTTTTAATTTGAAACTATTCATGTTTCCGGATCAGTAATTATTATAATTTGTTAAAAATTCTGTTTGTGAGTTAGAGGTTATAGTTTTAGTTTCTCTCTGAGATACTTACCTGTGTATGAATCTGATTGTCTGGCAAGGTCTTCAGGCGTGCCTTCAAAAACTAGCAAGCCGCCATCATTGCCACCTTCGGGGCCAAGATCAATAACCCAATCGGCACATTTAATGACATCCATATTGTGCTCAATAACAATAATGCTGTGTCCCTTGGCAATTAAGGCATTAAATGAATCAAGCAATTTCCTGATGTCATGAAAATGAAGCCCTGTGGTTGGTTCATCAAAAATAAAAAGTGTAGGCTTTTCAGCGGAACCTTTGATAAGGAAACTTGCCAGTTTTATTCTCTGTGCTTCACCGCCACTTAAGGTATCTGAAGACTGACCCATTCGAAGATAGCCCAGGCCAGTATCTGCAAGCGGTTGAAGCTTGGCCACTATTCTGTGCTCGGTATTATTACCCTTGATGTTTTCACTGAAAAATCCAATGGCCTGATCTATGGTGAGATTTAATACATCCGCAATGCTTTTTCCGTTGTAATTTATATCAAGTACTTCCTCCTTAAAACGCTTGCCTTTACAGCTTTCGCAGGTAAGGTGGATATCGGCCATAAACTGCATGCCTATCTGCACAACACCTTCACCTTCGCATTCCTCGCAACGTCCCCCTTCAACATTAAAGGAGAAATAACCAGGTTTGTAGCCCCGGGTTTTTGCCAATGCCTGATCGGCAAAAAGTGCCCTAATATCATCATAAGCTTTAACATAAGTAGCTGGATTTGAACGTGTAGACCGACCAATGGGATTTTGATCAACCATTTCAACATCCGTTATTCTGATATAATCTCCCGAGAGTTTGTCAAAACGCCCGGTCCGTTCCCCATATCCACCATATATCTTTTTAAGTGTGGGGTATAAAACCCTTTTAACGAGGGATGTTTTTCCCGAGCCACTCACGCCGGTTACAGCTACCAGCAGATTCAACGGAAACTTTACGTCAATTCCCTGCAGGTTGTTTTCTCTTACACCTGACAGTTCAATTGAATCCCGCCATTTGCGCCTGTGCAACGGGACTTCAATGCTCATAATTCCGTTCAGGTATTTGGCTGTCAGGCTATGCTCTTCGAGTTTAAGCTGATCAAAATTACCTTCGAACATGACTTCACCACCATTTTCGCCCGCTAAGGGTCCGATATCGATCAAATGATCAGCAGCACGCATGATTTCCTCATCGTGTTCAACAACAATTACTGTATTGCCAAGCTCTTTAAGTTTTTCCAGGATAGAAATCAGTCTGTGTGTATCACGTGGATGTAAACCAATGCTTGGTTCGTCAAGAATATACATCGAGCCAACCAGGCTGCTGCCTAATGAGGTAGCCAGGTTAATGCGTTGAGATTCACCACCTGACAATGTGGAAGAAAGTCTGTTTAATGTAAGGTAACCCAGGCCAACATCGCTGAGGAATTGCAAACGGTTTGTTATCTCCGTTAATAGTCTTTTTGCAATAGCCCTGTCCTGTTCATTTAAAACGAG
>JAAXUD010000876.1 GCA_013336205.1 Lentimicrobium sp.
GCAGATTTTCCATTATAATGGCCGAAACATCGCCAACAAAAGTGCCAGCTTCCGGATTATCAGGAAAATGGGAGCCTCCCATACCCAGTAATCTTCCGTCAAAGACTTTGGTATCCGGGTTATTGGTACAATAGATGGAAAGCAGGTCCTTGCCTCCTTTGAAATGACATTCATCAAGTGCTTCCTGGCTTACAGGTATATATTTACTTTTATCGCTGGTTGTTCCTGAAGATTTTGCAAACCATTTAATTTCAGAATTCCAGAGAAGGTTCTGCTCTCCATTCCTTAGCCTATCGATGTATGGTTTAAGGTCGTTGTAATCGTTGAGCGGGACACGTTGAACGAAATCATTGTAACTGGTGATTGAGGCGTAATCATATTTTTTCCCCCATTCGGTATTCCGGCCAGCAAGTATCAGTTTTTTAAACCACTCTTCCTGAACATCGATGGGGTATTTCATGAACAGCTCAATCTGATGCATCCGCTTCTTCATGAACCAGGAAATGACGGAATTTAGGATAGTCATAGATGAAATTTATTATTGAACAAATTTAGCTTTAAATAGGATGATTCGACGACTCAATGATTAAATCCTGAAACATATAACTAATCTGTTTATGGTTTTGTTACTTAATTGTTGAAGAAAATGAAATAATCTTTCTGTTTAGCTTGTATATTTGCATAAACTCCGTTTGTTAACGGTACTAATATGACCTATGATAGTTTTTCCGAATGCTAAAATAAACATAGGATTGCGTGTAACTGAGCGCAGGAATGATGGTTTCCATAACATAGAAACCATTATGGTTCCTGTGGGCTTGGCTGATGCCCTGGAATTAACTCCGGCTTCAGATGGCGTATTCGGTTTTTCTTCATCCGGAATACCGATTGATGGTCCGGAAGAATCCAATTTATGTGTCAGGGCTTTCAGACTGATGCAGAAACAGCATAATTTACCGGAAATTAAAATCCACCTGCATAAGATAATCCCGACCGGGGCCGGGTTGGGTGGTGGTTCATCAGATGCCGCTTTTACGCTGAAGCTATTGAACCGTATGTTTTCACTGAAGTTGTGCAATACAGAATTAGTTGAAATGGCTTCGGAACTTGGGAGTGACTGTCCGTTTTTTATTTTTAATAACCCTTCTGTGGCCAGTGGACGCGGAGAATTGCTAAGCCCGGTAAATTATCGGCTTAATGGTTTTAGCATTCTGCTGGTAAAACCTGAAGTTGCGGTTACAACCGCATGGGCTTACAGCCAGGTAAAACCTTCTGGTATGCATATACCGGATGCAACCGATATACTTCACGATCCTGCCTTATGGCGTGATTTGCTGGTAAACGACTTTGAAGAACCTGTGTTCAGACAATGGCCGGAAATATCAGCAATAAAAAAGCAGTTGCTTGAATTGGGTGCAGTCTATGCCGCCATGAGTGGCAGTGGATCAGCGGTTTATGGAATATTTAAACAATTGCCAGACTACCAGAAGCATTTTCAGGACAAGTTTGTCTGGAGCGGAAAGGCTTGCTGAATGTGCTGAGGTAACCCCGGGTAAGGTTGAGGTTAAGGTTAAGGGTATGCTTCGGCTTGGTTCGACAATGGTTCGACGAAGAACTCGCCAACCATCACTCTGCAACCATCGCTCAGCAAC
>JAAXUD010000877.1 GCA_013336205.1 Lentimicrobium sp.
CATCAGTGCCGGTAAATTCAAAATCTGCCTTGAATACCACATCGGTAATTGTCTGGGCCCTTGTGAAGGATTTCAAAGTGAGGAAGATTACCTGCAAACCATCAGGGGTATCCGCAGCATAATCAAGGGTAACATCGGAATGGTGAAAACGCAGCTGGCCTTACTGATGAAAGAGTATGCCGATGAGTTTGCCTTTGAGAAGGCTCATGTTGTGAAAGAAAAAATTGAACTGCTCGATCGTTATCAGAGCAAATCAATGGTGGTAAATCCGGCCATTAATAATGTGGATGTTTTTTCAATTATCGAGGATGAGCACTCAGCCTATGTGAATTTTGTGAAGGTTGCTTCTGGTGCTATCATTCAGTCACATACGGTTGAACTGAAAAAGAAACTGGAGGAAACCACGGAGGAGTTACTGACGATGGCCATTGCCGACCTGCATCCCCGTTTTAGCAGCGGAGCTTCCGAAATTATTGTCCCCCTGATGCCGGAATTCAGGCTTCCCGACATTACCTACACTGTTCCGCAAAGAGGCGATAAAAAGCAGTTGCTGGAACTTTCAGAGCGGAATGCCAAATATTATCAACTCGACAAACAGCGGCAAAAGGATTTGGTAGATCCGGAAAGGCGCACCAAAAGAATACTGGAAACGATAAAAAAGGACTTAGGATTAAAAGAGCAGCCGGTTCATATGGAATGCTTCGACAATTCCAATATTCAGGGCACCTATCCGGTTGCTGCCATGGTCGTTTTCCGCAATGCGAAACCCGAGAAAAAAGACTACCGCCATTTCAATATTAAAACGGTAGAAGGCCCCAACGATTTCGCCTCCATGGAAGAAGTGGTTTATCGCCGCTACAGCCGTATGATTGAAGAGGGCCAACCGCTCCCGCAACTGGTCATTGTAGACGGTGGTAAAGGGCAATTGAGTTCGGCAATGATCAGCATCGAAAAGCTCGGACTTCAGCATAAACTTCAACTGATTGGCATAGCCAAACGCCTGGAAGAACTATATTTCCCCGGCGACCCGACTCCATTACACCTGGATAAAAAGTCAGAGACTTTACGCGTGATCCAGCAAATGCGGGATGAAGCCCACCGTTTTGGCATAACCCACCACCGTAAACTCCGTGAAAAAGGCACCATAAAAACCAGTCTGAGCGAAATTGAGGGCATTGGCCCGGCCACTTCCCAACTCTTGCTGCGAAAGTTTAAATCGGTTAAGAATATAAAGCTGGCCTCGCTTGAAGACCTGGAAGTTGTCCTTGGGAAGTCCAGGGCATCTGTTGTGTTCAATTATTTCAACAAGGTGTAAAAGGCTGGCCGGATAACATTAAAACCATTCATTTCCTTTTCCCGGTTTATACTGAAAAATCATTAGCGTCCGGGGAAAATAATCGGGATGCTATGAAATGATTGATAATACTGAATTATAGCCATTATTAACATCAAGTACCTTAATTTCCTTTTTTAGACACCAAAGCACTAACCTGCCAGCCGGCAGGCTGGATCACCAAAAATCACTAATTTATTTATTTGATTTACAGTAATTTAGGTGTCCCGATAGCTATCGGGATGGGGCCTTGGTGTCAAAGTTTCTTTTACTTTATCCGGACAACAATGCTGAAAAATAAACAATGGTTCATCTGTGC
>JAAXUD010000040.1:0-3184 GCA_013336205.1 Lentimicrobium sp.
TCCCCATCGGTAAAAGTGCGGTAGGCAATGCGACCTTCAACCGCAATCTCACGGCCTTTGAGCAGATATTTACCGCAGATCTCGGCCAGTTTGCCCCACACGATCAATTGATGCCACTGGGTGCGGATCGCTTTTTCGCCTTTTGCACCCAATGAACGCTCACTGGTTGCCAGAGACAGGCGGGCCATTACGCTGCCGTTTTCAAATGTTTTTACTTCAGGATCTGCGCCCAGATGGCCGATCAGTTGTACTCTGTTGTTTAATGCTTTCATTGTTTTTTGTTTTGCGCCCTTATCCGGGCCTGTTCAACATTTACTTGACTTTACTTTTCCAATCCTAACTGAGTGTGATTGAACGATGAAGCAAAAGTATTGCAGCCCGGTAACCTGAGTCGGGTATTAGTCACTTACTTACGGATGTAATCGTTTGTAAACGTTTTTAAACGGATAAATTATTATACAATTTCATTCATGCAACTGATTATCTGTTACTTATACGGATGTTGAAATTATTTTTTCAATCACTTATGAACAGACAACAAAAACATTTTTTTAATTTTAGGAATTTGATTAGTATATTTGTGTGGAAAATTAATTTCATCCTTAAATAATTTTAATAGGTTGGACAAGTTCACTATTAATATTATTGTTTGGATAGCAAGTCCCTCCATTGGGGGGCAGAATACATATAGTTGAAAATTATTTTCACACTTGATTGTAAATGAAATAATTGAATACTTATGGATTTAAAATAAGATAACCTTCAGCTATTTAACAACCTAAAAACAACTTTATCATGTCAAAAGCACAGGATGCAAAAAAAGAGACTAAAAAAGCCCCTACAAAGACCCTGAAAGAAAAAAGACTTGAAAAAAAGGAGAAGAAAGCCAAGGGTTAAAGTAAAAGAGCCGGGTAATTATAAAGTGGCAGGTAGCTAATTTCTTAGTAAAGTATAGCTTTACCTTCTGCAAATGAGATAATTATGGGCTTTAGTTGTTAAAATTCTGTAATCATTTAGTTTCCTTCAGTTGAATATTAATTATCAGTAGTATTAAAAAATTAAGATAACATCCCATTTCTGACAAATACAGAGATGCATTAACTCAATGAATAGTCAACAAAACAAATTAAAGTAAAATACTGATTAACCTGTTATTATAAATAAATAGCTCCGTTTTATGGGAAAAGTATGTCTCGATTGCGGTGAAATCATTGTTGGAAGAGCTGATAAAAAATTCTGCAACGATCAGTGCCGTAATAATTACAATAACCGCCTTAACAGTGAAAGTAGCGCTATGGTAAGGCAGGTGAACAATGCCTTAAAGAAAAACAGGCGTATTCTTTCAGAGTTAAATCCGACAGATAAAGTAACGGTTCACAAAGAAAAGCTCTCAAACCTGGGCTTCAATTTTAATTATTTTACCCACCTGTATACTACACAAAAGGGAAGCACCTATCGCTTTGTATACGAATATGGCTATTTACCGCTGGACAATGATTTTTATATGTTAGTGGTGAGGAATAAAAAATAACGCTCTATTTAATTATATGCATTCCTAAATTCAGCTGAATACCATCCTTTTTTTCTGCTTCTATATATTGGTTAACGGTATTCTTCAAAACCAATTATTGGAAACTTAGGGATTAGAATTGCAAAGGCGGCGGAAAATAGATGATAATTCAAGTATTAAATCTTGCCTTTGCTCTGACATAATTCTGTCGTTATTTTCATTAGCCATCACTTTTTCTAACCTTCAATCACCACATTATAAGTCTTGTCAAACACCAGAAAGGAATCAACTAATTGACCATTAACATTAAGCCCTGATATTTTTGGGGATTTCCCTTTGTTAATGAGGGTGAAAACCTGTTTTTCGGAGAGCTTCTTTCCATACTGTTCAAACATCACTTTAAAGGAACAACCGTTTTTGTAAGCGCTGCACCCAAACGCTGTTTTGCCTTTAAGTATATTGCCTGCTTTGCATCTGGGACAGGTAAGGCTAGCCATATCTATGGGTTTTTCCGGAATCTTAGGAGTTTTGGGCTTCTTTGCCTCCACTGGATTTACTGGTTTCTGCTCTTTCTCAGCCTGCTTAATAAAAATACCTTCCTTTTGTTCCTTTTTAACCTCCTCCACCAATTGTGAAACCATCTCTTTCATCTCATCAAGGAAGATTTTTGGATCGTATTCGCCTTTCTCTATCTTACGCAACTTACGTTCCCACAGTCCAGTAAGCCCGGCTGACTTAAGCAGCTCACTCTGAATGGTATTGATCAGCTGGATACCGGTTTGGGTTGGAACAAGGTTCCTTTTTTCGCGTATTACGTAGCTTCGCTTGAAGAGTGTTTCAATAATATTCGCACGGGTTGAGGGACGTCCGATGCCATTCTCCTTCATCAATTCGCGCAGTTCCTCATCTTCCATTTGTTTCCCTGCGGTTTCCATAGCTCTGAGCAATGTTGCTTCGGTAAGCATCTTGGGAGGTTGAGTCAGTTTTTCCAGCAGTTCAGGAGTGTGTTCTCCCCTTTCCCCTTTTACAAAAACAGGCATAATCTGTTCTTGTCCATTATCAGCACCCTCTTCATTTTCAGACTCTTTTTGGGGATATAGCACCCGCCAGCCATCTTCCAGGATAACCTTGCCGGTGGCCTTAAACTCATGTAAAATAACCATCCCCAATACAGTGGTGTTCGACACGATACAATCCGGGTAGAATGCACCGATAAACCTGCGCGCTATAAGATCGTATACCTTTTTCTCCTCAAGCAATAAACCCGCAGGATGCACACCTGTTGGAATAATGGCGTGGTGATCAGTGATTTTATTGTCATCGAATACCTTCCTGCTTTTTTTTATCGGCTTCCCGAGTAAAGGTGCAGTAAAGTTGGCATAGGGAAGCATCTTAATCAGGATTCCTTCTATTTGGGGATAAACATCGCTGGGCAAAAAAGTGGTGTCTACACGCGGATAGGTAACCATTTTTTTTTCGTAGAGACTTTGAATATACCTTAATGTTTCATCGGCAGTGAAAGTGAACTTTTTATTACACTCTACCTGTAAGCCTGTTAAATCGAACAATTTTGGGGGTGCTTCATTCCCTTTCTTCTGCTCAAATGACACAATCTCAAAAAGGTTATTTCTGATCTCTTCAATAATCTTTGCAGCATCCTCCACAGTGTCGAAT
>JAAXUD010000040.1:3194-11795 GCA_013336205.1 Lentimicrobium sp.
CGGTAGGTGGTTTTTATTTCCCAGTATTGTTTTGAAACAAAATTCTGTATCTCTTCAAATCTGTGCACAATCAGCGCCAATGTGGGTGTTTGCACCCGACCAACAGAAAGCACGCCCTTCCCCTCCGCATATTTGAGGGTATAAAGCCGGCTGGCATTCATTCCCAGCAGCCAGTCCCCAATTGCACGGGCATTGCCGGCTGCATAAAGCCTGTCGAATTCAACTCCTTCCTTCAGTTTCACAAATCCCTCTTTAATAGCCTCATCTGTCATTGACGATATCCAAAGCCGTTTTACAGGTTTTGTACAAACAGCCATGGTTAGCACCCACCGTTGGATAAGCTCTCCCTCAATTCCGGCATCACCGCAGTTTATTACCTCGTCGCATCCTGCAACCAAAGCTTTGATGGTTTCAAACTGCTTTTTCACACCCCCGTTTTCAATAAGTTTTATTCCAAAACGGGGAGGAATCATTGGCAGCTGATGCAATTGCCATTGTTTCCAGTAAGGTGTATAATCTTCAGGATTTTTGAGGGTGCACAGGTGCCCAAATGTCCAGGTTATCTGATAACCGTTACCCTCGAAATAACCATCTTTGCGCGTATCAGCCTGCAGTATTCTTGCTATTTCCTTCGCTACGCTTGGTTTTTCAGCTATGCAGAGTTTCATTTCAGGGGTGTCGGTTCTCCGGTCAAAATTAAGAAAATCGGGGATGCCTATGAATATAATAAATACAATGTTTGGCTACACATCCCTTTGTGAGCACTTATTTTTCCCGATGACCCATCTTCTGATTCTCTTTAATAAATAATATTAATCAATTGAATAACTGCGCATTACATCCCCATAAAGTGTTATATAAATAATAACAATCAAGGTAATACGTTTTTGCAGTTTTGCCTGACTGTTCGAAACACGCTGACCCTTTTTCCTTTCTGCCTGAGCATTTAAGTAAACAGGTGCAGAGATTAACCTATCAAACTATTTTACAAAATTCAGGGGATCTTAATCTGCCATCTGACTCCATTCTAAGATTAAGCGGTTTTTGTTTCACTTGTTTAGTACTTTTGCTGAAGGCTGATTTATATTTGCCAGATTATAATAAAAACTGTTAATTCTTTTGATTAAAACAGAACTCCGATGTCAAATCCTGATAAAAAACTTTTCCTTCTTGACGCTATGGCTCTTATTTACAGGGCCTATTACGCGTTAAATAAAAACCCGCGGATCACATCAAAAGGACTGAACACCTCTGCCATCTTGGGTTTTGCTAATTCGTTGTACGATGTGATCAGGAATGAGAAACCAACACATATAGGCGTTGCCTTTGATACACAGGCCCCGACAGTCAGGCACGAAAGCTTTGCTGCCTACAAATCACAACGCGAGAGTATGCCGGAAGACATTGCTATATCAATTCCATATATCAAAGCCTTGATTGAGGCCTTTAATATTCCTATACTTTCAGTTGATGGATATGAGGCAGACGACGTGATCGGCACCATGGCAACCCAGGCAGGTAATTCAGGGTTCAAGGTATTTATGATGACCCCTGACAAAGATTTCGGGCAACTGGTAACTGACAATATTCTGCAATATAAGCCTGGAAAACCAGGGGAAAAGCCAGTAATTATGGGCGTTAAGGAAGTTTGTGAGAAATTTGGTGTTAAGCGTCCCGGTCAGGTAATAGATATGCTGGGGCTTTGGGGTGATGTATCAGATAACATCCCCGGCATTCCGGGTGTTGGTGAAGTAACTGCGCGTAACCTCCTGAAGGATTTTGATACTGTTGAGAACCTGGTTGGGAATGCTGGTAAAATTGAAAAGGCATCGATGCGGGAGAAAGTCATCACCTTTGGACAACAGGCCCTGATGTCGAAACAGCTTGCCACCATAATTCTGGATGTTCCCATTCCTTTTAACGAGGAAGCGCTTAAGCTTACCGATCCTGACATTCCCGCACTAAAATCTCTTTTTGATGAGCTTGAATTCCGCACTTTTGCCAAACGAATCCTTACGGATCTGTCGCTGAAAGAAGGAGGACAAGCCTTCCCATCGCCTCAGTCAGCTTCAGGACCACCCGACCTCTTCAGTGCCATGGGAGAAGTTCTGCCGGTTGAATCGGATGTAAAAACGATTAAAAACACCCCGCATACCTATCATCTGGCAGATACTGCCGATAAAAGAGCAGAACTCATCAAGACATTGGAAAATGCAGGATCATTCTGTTTCGACACCGAAACAACCGGGCTTGATGTTAACAATGTTGAGTTGGTCGGAATGTCCTTCGCCGTTAAACCCTTCGAAGCCTGGTATGTGCCTGTGCCTGAAAATTATGGTGAGGCAGTGGATATTGTCAATGAATTTGTGCCTTTATTAGCAGATACAAGCATTGAAAAAACAGGCCAGAATCTGAAATACGATATCGCTGTACTCAGGTGGTATGATGTAAAAGTCAACGGACCTATGTTTGATACCATGCTGGCGCACTACCTGATTGAACCGGATCAACGACATAACATGGATTATCTCGCACTTATTTACCTCAATTATCAGCCGGTTTCTATTGAAACCCTGATCGGCAAGAAGGGGAAAGGGCAGAAAAACATGCGACATGTGGATCTGGAAACCATTAAGGAATATGCCTGTGAGGATGCCGACATTACTTTGCAATTGCGCATGAAACTTGAACCACAACTCGGACAAACGGCTACCCGTGAATTATTTGATGAGATTGAAGTTCCGCTGGTAAATGTGCTTGCCGCGATGGAATCGGAAGGTATAAAAATTGATACCCGGAACCTGAATGCCTATTCCGCAGAACTGGAGTCGGAGATCAAACAAGTTGAGGCAGAGATATATACACTGGCGGGTGGAAGTTTTAACATTGCTTCACCCAAACAACTCGGCGAGGTATTGTTTGACCGAATGCACTTATCAGAAAACCCAAAACAAACCAAAACCAAGCAACATTCAACAGGAGAAGAAATTCTTCAGAAACTGATTCACAAACATCCCATCGTTCAGTTGATACTTGACTACAGGTCGCTCACCAAACTAAAATCGACTTATGTTGACAGTCTTCCATTGCTGGTAAATCCCAGAACCGGAAGGGTGCATTCATCTTTCAATCAGGCTGTTGCTGCCACCGGCAGGTTAAGCTCAAATAATCCCAATCTTCAGAACATTCCCATACGCACCGAACGTGGCAGGGAAATCCGCAAGGCATTTATTCCCAGAAATGAGGAATTCACCCTGCTTTCAGCCGACTATTCACAGATAGAACTTCGGATAATTGCACATATCAGCGGCGATGCCGCCATGCAGGATGCTTTCAGGCATGGACTGGACATTCACACAGCTACAGCGGCCCGTATTTATAATATTGAAGTGGATGAGGTAACTAAGGAAATGCGCAGGAATGCCAAAACAGTAAACTTCGGCATTATTTATGGCATTTCGGCATTTGGTTTATCAGAAAGACTGGGTATTCCACGTCGGGAGGCAGCAGATATTATTAACCAGTATTTTGCCCGTTTTCCGGGAATCAGGGAATATATGGACAAAACCATTGAGTTTGCTAAGGCAAACGGTTATGTGGAAACCCTGAAAAAGCGTCGCCGCTACCTGCGCGATATCAATTCCAACAATGCGATTGTGCGGGGATTTGCGGAACGAAATGCCATTAATGCACCAATACAAGGCTCTTCGGCTGATATGATAAAAATCGCCATGATCAACATTCACAATGAGTTCAATAAATTGAATCTCCGTTCCAGAATGATTCTCCAGGTGCACGATGAGCTTGTGTTCGATGTTTACAAACCTGAACTGCAAACGGTTATGCCTATTGTTGAACGATTGATGAAAACAGCAATGGAGCTGGATGTACCAGTAGAAGTGGAAATGAGTACCGGGAATAACTGGCTGGAAGCACACTAATTGCGGATTTCAGATTGCGGATTGCCTTTAAGAGATAAAGGGACTGAGAGACTAAGAGACTTAGGGACTGGATTTCCTATGTGTGTCTATGTGCTTCTATGTGCCTATGTGTTAAAAAGGACCCCGTTTGATTCGCAAGTAGTAAAGAAAATGAGGTAGTTTCCCTTTTTGATTTATCTGCAATATGTATCTGCGATCATAAAATGCTGTAATTCAAATATATTTACTACCTGATTGCGTTCAACTTCCAGGGGCTGCTGTTTCAGGTTGTAAACATCAATTGAGTCTTTTGGTGATTAAACTTAGTCGTTGGTTACAAATTTTTAGATTGGCAAAAATTCCCCGTTAAAGGCATGATTCAAGCTGACTTTAATGGGTTATTCTGAAAGCATTTATGAAATTCTTCCTGTATCATACAAAAAAGAAGAATGTTGTTGCCAAATCATATTTTAACCACTTTAAGCACCTTCATATCCTTACCATTGTTGATATATAAGTTATAAATGCCGGGAACAAGATTCATTTCATCGTTGCTTATTGAAATCTCTCCATCAGATTGAGGCAAAGTAAAAGCTTTGTTAAAAACAATTCTGCCAGTTAGATCATATATATTTACAAAAGCCTGTAAGGAAGTTGAATTCATGAAAAATTTTATATTCAGCACATCATTAAACGGATTTGGATATGCAATAATATCTGTAATAGGCTTATCGTCAATTCCGTAACCTTCAGCTTTAATATTAATTTTCATTTCGCTAATACCAAAGCAACTGCCGCCATAATTTGATAATGCAGTCACTAAAACAAATTGCGCAATGGCATTATTAAAATCGGGGCCTTCTGTACCTTCATAAAAGGGAGAGCCGGTTGCCTGCCCGGCAGAAAAAGTGCCGAGTGAACTCCATGCTATTCCATTGAGTGAGTAATCAACAGCGTAACCTTGCAATCCATACTCCAGATGTGCCGGATCGTTGCTGTTCCATATTGTTGAGGTTGTCAGGCAATAAGGTTTCCCAAAATTGTACATGATCCAGTGCGAAATTCCCCGATCAGGGTTAGGGCTTTGCAATGCTGAGCATGATACCCATCCATCGTACCAGGAAGTGCTGTGCCTGTCAGGAATGCATTGTGCATTAATTGTTTGCGTAAATAATGCAGCTACTATGATGAAGAGAAGTTTTTTCATGTATTTCAGGTTTCTACAAATTCATAAATCCTAAAGGTTGACCTCCGCCATTTGTATCAAAGAAATTAATAAGGTTAGGAAAAATCATATTGATATCGCTGTTCGATAATCCGTACCATTTTGCCAATTCGGCAAAATAAAGGTCAGTGGCAGTGGTTGGAATTAAAACACCATCATAAAGGTCAAGGTCGCTGTTCAGCGCCAGGGAAGGGTAAGTCCCATAAAGCTTTTTGCCGATAACAGAACCCCCAAAAACAAAAGCATTTCCTCCCCAGGCATGGTCAGTACCGTTACCGTTCGATGTAAGTGTGCGTGCAAAATCAGAAATCGTGAATGAAGTAACATTTTCAGCAACATTCAACTCTTCCATAACTCCCTGAAAATAAGTTACTGCATCATTTAATATTGTAAGCCTGTTGCTGTGCTTTACAAGCAATTCGTCATGATGATCCCAGTCGCCCAGTTGAACAAAGTAAATCTGTCTTGTTGCTCCTAAAGAATTTCGTGCAGCTATTGTTTTTGCCACCATGCGAAGTTGTCTCGAAAGTTCATTGTCAGTAAAAGGGGTGGTAAAATCAGGGACAGCATCAATGGCTGATTGGAACATAAAGCTTGCGTCATTCGAAGTTCTCACGGTATCAACATACGTATTCTTAAAAACATCGGAATAATCTTTTTCAAGCATTGAATTTACGGCCTGGGTGCGAAGCTGATAGAACAAATCGCCTGAATTATAATCCCTTAAACCAATACTTCCTGATTCGTTTATTACATAAGGGATGATCTCTTGCCCGTATTGAAAAACATTAATGCCATTGAGCGAAATATTCATCGAAATATCTTCGTTAGGGTTCACTGAATGAACCAGATCGGCGATTCGTCCGCCCCAGCCGATATTTGTCCGTTCGTGCGGGCGCCCGCTCTGCCATTGCTGCTGCTGATCAGAATGTGAGAAAAGGCCTAAAGGTGTTTGTACGCTTTCTTCATAAATCTGCTGTTTGGTTGCAGGCTCAACCAGTGTGCCTACATTACAGATAAAGGCAAGTTTGTTGTTTTCAAACAGGTTTTGAATTCCGGAAAGATCGGGATGCAAACCATAATCTCTTCCATCAAAAACCAACGGATTGATTGCCAGAAGTTCACTTTGTGGAATGGCGAGATTTGAGCGGGTGGTGGCATATTCATTGTAAGCATCTGCCGAACGCGGAATGAGCATATTGAAAGAGTCGTTCCCTCCATGTAAAAGAATAAATACCATTGCCTTATAATCTTCCCCCAGATCAGAATTGCCAAAAGCAGCTGCAGCCATTGCTTTTAGGTTGATGAGTGATGAAAACAATGTTGTATAGCCAACAGCAGCGCAGGTTTTTCCTAAAAATGCTCTTCGCGTATATTGTGTTTTTCCCATGTCGTTTTATTTTAAAATTGCATAATCGGGACTAACCAGAAAAAGATACAGGGCCATTTTTACCCTGTAGTGCATATAATCTATTCCAGGATCTGAGCCATAGATAGGATCAACGGCAGCTTTGATTGATGCCCGGGTTTCGGGGGAAAGTTGTCCTCTGGTAAATAATTTATCAAGCTCATTGATGAGTACTTCGCTGTCACGGGCCAGGTATATGAGCCTTGTGAAATCGAGTTTGGTGTTTTGCTCCCAATCTATTTCCCAATTATTAAATACCGGATAGTTCCATTCAGGTGAAGTCCATAAGTCAACTTCATTCCAAAAACCGATACTGGTAACCGAGTTATGGATCTGGAACTCGGGAGCCACAAGTCCGGCATTGGAAACAGGTCCGTTGGGACTAAAATCGGGAAGGAAAAAGTTGAAAACAGTTGGTGAAGCCAAAGGCATTTGTCCTGTCTGGGTATAAAAATTGTATCCAATATTCCAATCCAGTCCGCTGGGGCTATTTAAGTCTATTTGCCTGCAAACGTTGAAATAGCGTACCATAGGTTCAGTTAATTTACCTGAATTCGCCTCTCTAGTGTATTCGCAGCTTCTGGCTTCTTCGTCAAGCAATATGGCTTTGATTACCGCCTTCATATCGCCACGAACGCCATTTGTGTTGTTGAAAGCCTGCACAACCCTCGAAAGATATGCCGGGCCTGGGTTTGATTTTACCATTTGCTGTATCAACCTGCGACACAAAAAGGGCCCCGTATTCGGATGATTGAACAGGTTGGTAACGGCATCTTCTATGTCTTTCATTCCGGTTTGTCCTGAAGGAATAATATGGCCGTTGAGCAGATGCTTTTCGCCGGGCTCATGATATTCGTCATACATTACCAGCGGTACTTCTTTGTTGCAGAACCAGAAGTCAATGCCGAAATAGGGATCTTCAACCCATTCATTTTCAATGATCTCAGCGGCACTCAATCCGGTAAAAACCTTAGCCAGTTCTTTAATGTCATAATTATCATAGGTTGGAATTCTGTTGTTTTGCTGGTCAAGTTTATAACTGCCGTCATCATTCAACTCATAAAGTCCGATGGTGAACAACTGCATTATTTCACGGGCATAATTCTCATCAGGATGAACATTGGTTTCATCATTACTTTTTGGATTGTTGTAATGTGAAAGATATCCGGCCATCATTGGATGTAACGTTATTCCCATCAGCAAATCCTTATAATTGCCAAATGCCTGTTGTGCTAAAAGGTCGTAATAAGAGCCTAATCCGACACCATAATCTCCCAATGATGAATTTGATGAAATAACCACAATCTCGCTCAATGCCAGTGCTACCCTTTGTCGCAACAGATCATCATTATTCATATTATGCTCCCACCAGGCATATACGAAATGTACTAAAGAGGGCCCGAAGTAATCTTCTTCATTTCCACCATTGGCAACATACATTTCCTTCGCCTGTTCATAAATACCGGCTGTACTTTGTGCAAATGGTGTTAAAGGTTTGGCAAACTGGTCATCAATCCATTGCTCATAGCTTCCTGCAGCCACAGTTTGAATGTAGTTCAGCGGGCAACCGAAAGTAGCCTGTGCCAGGAATCTTGATGTTTCAAGTAATCGGCTGTCCATGCCTTTGCCGTTCATGGTGTTTTCGGCAGCGGCCTTTTCATTCCATTCGTTTCGTTGCATTTCGCTGCTGGTAGTTACTGTAATTCCGGAATTGTGTCCGGCACCCAGATAATCAGTATAGGTTTGCGCATGAATTAAAACACCAAAGAAGAATAATGCTGAAAAGGGCAGAACATACTTCATCATAATTGAGGGTTGGTTGAAGGTTCTTGTAACAATGATTACTCTAAAATAATGAATTATACAGGGAAATGTCTAAGTTTAATATTTTAATTCTGCCAATTACAAGATCGACCATTGCTAATCAGATCATTGCCTGGCTTGTTCTGGTTTGATACTCAAAATCCTTGCATTGTCTTTGATGGCATTCAAAAAAACTATAGTTTTTCAACAATCCATTTTTTTGAGGTATTTCAAAATTAGTTGAA
>JAAXUD010000878.1 GCA_013336205.1 Lentimicrobium sp.
ACCATCGGGATTCGTAGTTCTTTTGTAAATGTATGCCTGGGCCTCAACAGCACCTCCAATTTGCAAAACCACTTTATCACCCATTACATACATATTCGGAATTGCCCGCGCATCTTTAATTTCAGGAGAGGTCCAGAGCAGCTTACCCGAGTTGGCATCGTATTTCTTAACATACTGACTACGCTTATTCGACATATCGAGTATATACAAATCATCACCAACCCTCACAGGATCAGAAACACCGCCGTAAACTCCAAATTTTTGGGCATTGGCTGGTTTGCTGGCTATTCCTTCAGGAGTGTAGTCAAAAGCGGCTGACCAGAGGCTCGATCCGGTCTTGTAATCATAAACCTGGTATCCGTTTAATCCCAGGATAACTTTATCACCGTCAAGAATCAGGTCATAAATAAAATCGCGTGAGATAACTTTTCGCTCTGCACGGCCTATGTAGGTGTTTTCCCAGATAATGTCACCATTCTTCAGATTAATCTTTGCAATCTGATTTTTGAATCCGGAGAAAAGAGCCCCCAGTGCACTGGGTACAAAGTTTACACAGACAAGGTGTTGATCGGTGGTGTAAATGTATTTTCCAACAACCCCTTTAAACTTTGAAGTTGACCAACGTTCCTCGCCGGTGCGGGCTTTGATCAGCACCAGCGAATTCTTGAGTGAAATGGCGAATGACTGTTCTTCAGGAATATACACCGCATTGTCTTCGGTAACATCCTGATACTTGTCGGTATTCCAGAGAAAAGCGCCGGTTTCCATATCAACACAGGCAATCTGGTCCTTGCCCATTTTACGGTCGAAAAGAAAGATCAGGTTTGACTCCCAGGCCGGAATTAATTCATCAATTTTACCTAGTTTAGGCGCTACGTCCTTGAACTTTTTCGTCCATTTTACTTTACCGGTGGCATTTTCAAAAACCGTGATTTCCTTGTCGGAGGCGGCATAACTATAGCCACGCTCTTCCGTTCCGGTGCCGTTGTGCATTATTTTGTGATCCATTTTAGATTCCCATACTATGGGCATATCGTCCTGGGCTGTTGCCAGAAATGCACTGCTGATCAGTGCAAACGTCAGTAAAATCTGCTTTCTCATAAAGTTGCTGTTTGTTAAATAAAAAATCAAAGATTAAAGGTGTATTGAAATTTATAACTTTTCCCTTTCGGGACTTTAAAGGAAAAACGATAAAGTTTGATAAGGTCTTTCAGGCGGTTTTGCTGCGGAATGGGATTTTCACCGTCGTTTACCACAAAAACTGTGGCAACAGCACCCTTTTCCCTGATGGTTATGTCGAATACATAATGCCCCCTGATTCCATTTTCAGCGAATTCTTTGTACAATTCACCTTCGGGGCCGGCGGTTACTGAATCAAGTTCAGCGATGGCTTTCTCCACTACATTTTCGCGGTATTCAACCAGTTCCTTCTTCTGCCCGTAAGCTGTTATAGCAATGATTACCAGGGCTGTTGTTATAAATTGTTTCATTAATTATTCAGTTTTTCTTTGTTAACTTAAGGTTTCAAAGGTTCAAGAGGCAAGTTGGCAATAGGCAAAAGGCAGTTGGCAAAAAGCTCAGGAGTTCAAAGTTCTTCGCACGTTCAGGAGTTCAATTCTTATTACATTTATTCTTCAATCGTAAATCGTAA
>JAAXUD010000351.1 GCA_013336205.1 Lentimicrobium sp.
ACCGAGTCTTCCAGAAATTAACCGGCACTATCTCAAACGAACCCAACTCCGGATCAACAATCCTGGCTTTTGAAGAAAACCTGGTTTTATAAGCCAATCTTCCAGACTCATTATCCCCATTATAAACAACAATGGTTTTAGAATCCATTTGTACAGCTTTCATGATACAGACAATTAACCGTAAACGTTCCTTTGGTATGCTTACTGATGGAGAGTGCCGGTATTGATAACAGGACTGGCATCCTTATCAGAGCAAAGAACAACCATCAGGTTACTAACCATTGCAGCTTTTTTATCTTCATCAAGATCAACAAGTTTCTTTTCAGAAAGTTGCTCCAGGGCCATTTCAACCATACTAACCGCCCCTTCCACAATTTTCTTCCGGGCTGCAATAATGGCGGTTGCCTGTTGTCTGCGCAACATAGCTCCGGCAATTTCAGACGAATAGGCCAGGTAAGAAATTCTTGCCTCAATCACATCAATGCCTGCCCTTTCGAGCCGCTCAGAAAGTTCTGCTTCAAGCTGATGATTTACCTCTTCACCTCCACCCCTTAATGAGATCTCAGATTGTGCATCATCAAAATTATCATAGGGATAATGACCTGCGAGTTTCCGGATTGCTGCTTCGCTCTGAATTTCCACATAATGAATGTAGTCATCTACTTCAAAAGCTGCTTTAAAGGTATCCTCAGCCCGCCAGACAAGAACTATCCCTATCATTATGGGATTGCCTATCTTATCATTCACTTTAATAGGCTCACTGTTCAGGTTCCTGGCCCGCAATGATATTTTCTTGCGGTTCAGGAATGGATTTACCCAGAAAAACCCATTGTGCTTAACTGTTCCAATATAATCTCCAAAAAGGACCAGCACACTTGATTCATTCGGATTTACCACCAGAAATCCTCCTAATAATACTAAGGATGTCAGCAACACAACAATTGAAGTAATCAACATCCACAATGTCTCGTTATAGTTAATCAGGGTATAAATCGCTAACCCGATCATTGCTAAGATTACAATCAGCATAACATAGCCAGATACCGGCCTTGTAAATTTTTCTTGTTCTTTTGTTTCCATTTTGATATCATTTTGATATCGCAATATTACAAAAAAACATACCCCTTTGTCAAGCATTTTATAAAATAAATTCAATAATTTATTTCAATAACTCCAATGTGCTAAATTTGCTGCTTTAACCATGAACCTAACATTGAAAAACAGGACCTACCAGCATATTTTTTTCGATCTGGACAATACACTCTGGGACTTTAACTCAAACTCCATTGAAACCTTCAGGGAAATCTTTGTCAAGTATAAACTCGAAGAGAGAGGCGTTGATTCATTTGACAGGTTTCTTGAAATCTACAATACCTACAACCATTTACTCTGGGAATTTTACCGCAAAGGTGAAATTGTAAAGGAAGTGTTGAATATCCGCCGTTTTGCGCTAACGCTCAACGACTTCGGCATAAATGACAATTTGCTCAGCAGCAATATTGCAGCGGATTACATAAATCTTAGTCCGACTAAAACCAACCTTTTTCCACATACCATTACCATACTTGAATACCTGAGTATCAGGTATAAGTTGCACATTATTACCAATGGGTTTGAGGAAGTTCAGTACCGCAAGTTGAACCATTCGGGCCTTACCATGTTTTTTAACGAAATTATCACCTCTGAAGATGCTGGCTCTAAAAAACCGGAAGCCTCTATATTCAATTATGCGTTAAAACGATCCGGGGCAACTCCTGAAGAAAGTCTGATGATAGGGGATGATGAGGAAATTGATATTGTCGGAGCCCGTGATGCAGGGATAGATCAGGTACTCTTTGATTATAAAGGAGATAAGGTTGATTCAATGGCAACATTCCGAATCACTAGCCTTGATGAGCTGTTTACAATATTGTAAAAAAAAAGGCTACCATCGGGCAGCCTTGAAATTTCTTTATCAGAAAGTTACTTTTTATCAGGTGCAGGAACCGGCTTGGCACTTTCTGCAGTACCTTTATTACAACAAGCCTTAGCTTTCTCACCAGAACAAGGAGTAGCACAACCTGATTTAGCTGCATCTGTTTTTGTAGCGCAACCAGCTTTGGCATCCTTAGTATCAGTTGCACAGCCAGCCTTATCAGCTTTCTCGGTTGAAACTTTTTCAGTCGAAGTTTTGGTAGTTGGAGCGTTCTGAGCGGAAACACTGGCAATAGTAAAGGCAAAAACAATTGCCATTACAGATAAAATCATTGAAATTCTTTTCATGAGGCTTGGTTTAAGTTTAGCATTACAAATATATAACCTCCTTTAAACATGTGCAAATGCATAATTGTTAATGATATGTTAATGTTTCTGATTATAATTCAGCAATTACGGTAGATTTACCTGTAACAAGCTGCCCGAGCGTTACCTTAACCTTAGACCCTGGAGGAAGAAAAAGATCGACACGTGAACCGAATTTGATAAATCCAATTTCGTCACCCTGCCTTACAACATTACCTTCCCTGGCATAACAAACAATGCGGCGGGCCATAGCTCCCGCTATCTGCCTGACAAGCACCTGTTTACCCTTTTCATTCTCTATCACAATTGTGGTGCGCTCATTCTCAGTCGATGATTTTGGATGCCAGGCTACAAGATATTTTCCCGGATGGTATTTCATATATTTAACTATGCCCGATATTGGAGCCCAGTTTACATGTACATTGTTGGGAGACATAAATACCGAAATCTGAATCCGCTTGTCACCAAAGTATTCCGGTTCCTCAACTTCTTCAATTGCAACAACCTTTCCATCAGCCGAACAAATAACAAGATTATCATCTGGTGTAAGAACCCGCTTGGGCGATCTGAAAAATTTCACTATCCAGACAAAAATAAGGGCCAGAAGAATCCAGACTATATAATGAAGCCATAATGGCATTGAAATCAATCCGCTCAAAGGCGAAAGTATACCCAGCAGAATAAACGAGATTATTATGATGCGGTATCCTTCTTTATGTATTCCCATGTTTCTGATTTTCAAAAATTTGGTTGAAACAAGATTATTTTAATCGGGTAGTTAATCAACGGCTTATTACCGCAACAGATGGATCAGCATATAAACCGGAGGAGCAGCCAGAAAAACAGCATCAAAGCGGTCGAGTATTCCTCCATGCCCTGGCAGTATACTACCTGAATCTTTAACGCCGGTACTTCTTTTTAACATCGATTCCACCAGATCTCCAAATGTACCAAAAACTATTATTATAACAGCAATCAACATCCACTGAATAGCAGAGAACTCGATGAAGGAAGCAGAAATCAGGTACGCAGTCAATAATCCTGATGCACTGCCACCCAAAAATCCTTCCCATGATTTTTTGGGACTGATGCGTTCGAGTATGTGATGCCGGCCAAACATAGAACCAAATATGTATGCACCCGAATCATAGATCCAGAGGATAAGAAAGAATCCAAGTAAGGCTCCGCTGTGCAACCACCCCGGACCATTACCAAGATTAAAGAATCCGCTGAGCAGCGCCAGTGGAAGAAAAATCCAACCCAGTCCAAGCAATCCGGCAGCTACATTTAAAAACGGTGAAGCAGACTTTCGGAACAATTCCACCATTAATAACAGGGGAAGAATTAAAAGATTTATCAATAAGAAATTAAGCCCGATAACATCAAACTCCCAAAGAACAATGCTACTATACAGCAATAATCCCAAAAAAATAACCGAAGATTTATGCAGAAAAATCTTGCCGGATTTTAAAATTCTTGCGAATTCTATAAAACCAGCGATTGAAATCAGCATGAAAAGCGCTGCAAATGCCCAATGGCTCAGAACAACAGAACCAATAACACAGATTACAAACAGAACACCGGTGATTGTTCGGGTAGTAAAATTATTCACAGTCTTATATGGATTTAATTATTTGATTCGCTGCAAAAGCATCTTCAACCCTCACATAGAGCTCAATTTCACCAAACAGATATACTGAATCTTTTTTGTTAACAACAAAAGCTGTAATCTGCTGTTCTTCAAGAATACCGCGAATAATTTCAATTTCGTGTAATTGCGTTGAAGTATATATACAGGTCCAGCCTTCCATAAATGTAATTTTCAGGTGATATCGTCAGCCAGAAAAACGTAGACTTCTTTGGGGCCATGTGCACCCATAACCAGCGTCTTTTCAATATCGGCTGTTCTGCTGGGGCCGGTAACCAG
>JAAXUD010000352.1 GCA_013336205.1 Lentimicrobium sp.
TTCCGTAGAATTCATCGAAACCATGCATGGTTGGAAGAAACTCATCACGGTCGCCCAGATGGTTTTTCCCAAACTGCCCGGTTGAATATCCTTGTGCTTTCAGTAATTCAGCAATGGTGGGGTCTTCATTTTGAAGACCAACATCTGCTCCGGGCAAACCTACTTTGGTCAAACCTGTGCGCAATCCGCACTGTCCGGTAATAAACGAAGCGCGGCCTGCGGTGCAACTTTGCTCGGCATAATAATCGGTAAACATTACGCCAGCCTTGGCCACGCGGTCGATATTGGGAGTTTTGTAACCCATAACGCCCATGGAATAGGCGCTGATATTGGTTTGTCCGATATCATCACCCCATATAATGATGATGTTGGGTTTGCCCTTTTGAGCGGCAGGAGCGGCCTTTTTTTTGTCTTGCTGGGCCCCGGCGGTAAAACAAACTGCGGTTAATAGCAGTGTTGCAAATAGAAATCTGATTTTCATAGGTTTAGTGGTTTTCGTTTAGCTTGTTCGGATTATTTCAGGTATCCGGATTTTTTCAATTATTTCCGGAAGTTTCTGTTGGTTTATGAAATGAAGTTAAAATAGACCAAAACTGAATTTATTGGTAAAAACCAACAAATTCCTATTAAGAATAGGATGCCTGAGCAGGTAGTTATTACAAATATATGAATAAATCCTTATTAAAAACCATTCTAAACAAGCAAGGTTTTGATATTAGAATAGATTGAACCTTTTAAAATTTATTATACTGCCAATCAGAATCTTGCATTTAATTCTAATTTGTGCTGAAATAGATTTCAGGAGTAATTATCTTTGAAAAACCAATTTTGCATTTATGCTATATTCAGTTTCTGAGTTGATCAGCTATTTCGGGGGGATGCTTGGGATTGTTCTGTCAATTGTTTTGCTTACAAAAGCAAAAGGAGCTGCTTCCGTCCGGATCAGCTTCGCATCATACCTGATCACCGGGTCATTGATGATTATCCTGGGTGCCATGATCTACTCGGGCAAAATTTTATCCTTTCCGCATCTTCTCCGGGTTGACAGCCCCATACATTACCTTTTCCCGCCCCTGGGATTTTTCTTCGTTTATTCTGTCTTTAAACCGGGTTTTAAATTCAGATGGATTCACCTGTTGAATTTCCTGCCTTTCCTGCTTAACCTGGCTGAGTTTACTCCTTTTTACCTGGAGGATGCCACATTCAAAACAGATTATTATAACAAGTATGTTACCACACACGGTTCCTGGGCAATGCCTTTGCATATGTTTGCAAAGACAGTGAACGCACTTATTTATTTCGGTTTGCAGGTTTTTGCTTTCTTCAGGTACAGACCAAAAGAAACCGATAATTCCGTAATTCCTTCATCTACTGTAATATGGTTCTGGATTTTCCTGGCGGGTCAGGCCATTATGCTCGGGGGATTGTTTGCCGACCAGCTGACAAGCCTGAATTTCGATATTGATCCTTACCGGTTTTCGATAACTATGGTTACTTTTTTTATTTACGATATTGTACTGGCTCTTTTGTTTTTCCCGGAAATGCTTTACGGTAACCAGGTTTCACCGGTCATAATCCCCCTGATTAAGGAGAAATATGTCTGGTCAAAACTTACAGCCGGTGAAAAATCAACCATTATGGACAGGGTCACAGAATACCTGATGGATAAAGGAAAACCATTTGTCAACCCGAAATTATCTCTCCAGGATGCATCGCTGGTACTAAATATAAACCCTAACCGTCTCTCACAGGTGATAAACGAAAAAACCGGGCTGAATTTTAAGGATTATATAAATTCGTACAGAGTAGAGGAAGCTAAATTGCTTCTGTCGTCTCAGGAGTTTCAGAAACTTACCATCGAAGCCATTGCCGAAAAGGCCGGGTTTAATTCAAAATCACCGTTTTATGCTGCATTTAAAAAACATACAGGGATGACACCCAAAGAATTTGTTGCCCTGCAGTTTTCACAGCATTAACACCCTAGTACAGCTTGCCTCTCGCAGAAGAATCCGGAAGAATTCAATTCCGCTCCTGCCTCAGATTAATTGAAGAAAAGAGTTATAATCCGGATAAACTTAATAGGTTATTTCTATGGGCCGGCGCAAGTCAGGGGGCAAACTATCATCAACACAGAGCCCCCGATTTTTTTTACCAGGTTCTTCATTTTTATGCTGAAAAACTCTCTTTTTTTTGTAACTTTAGAAAAGGAATTCCTTTTAAGGAATTAATAAATATTTAATTTTTATTTACTGAATTTCAACGCATTAACAGAGTAATTCTGTGTGCGTGAAATAATGAAATCATTATTTGAAACCTGCAAATATCTGACTTTAGTTTAAACAGAATATTCCCAAATAATTCCGTTTGAGCAGAAGTCAGACAAAACTGTCAAAATTGTATTGTAATAATACGATAATTAAACCAATTAATTTTCTTTTAAAACCTTTAAAGCCATGAGTAAAGTTAATGTAGTAATCGGAGCATTGGCAGGTATAGCTGTCGGTGCATTGCTGGGTGTACTGTTCGCTCCTGACAAAGGGTCTGAAACCCGCAAAAAAATTGCAAAAAAAACGAAAGACACCAGGGACTCGCTAAAGCACAAAATTGATGAGTTTGTTGAAAACATCACCGACCATTTTGAGAAGGCCAAAGAGGAAGCTATGGAAGAAAAAGAGAAGGCTGAAGCAAAATAGAAGGCCTGAAGAGACGCTCTTCATTTGGTTCGATTCGACTGGTTCAGGGTTTCGAAAAAAAAATTAATGGCGCAGCGCCCCTGATTTTCGCGGGCACTGTTGGCCAGATGATTAAATTTTGTGCCTGCAAATTTGAAAACGATGCTAATGACAAATGCTATCTGATCAGGATTCCGACAAATCGCTGCATCAGTTTGTCAGCCATACATCCATAATTGAACATTTGGCTGGCGTAATCCAATAATAACCTGATAATAACCGCAATTAAAAAGGCGAAATATGAAAGACAAAGAAAAGATGTTCGAACCACTCTGGGAGAAAGCTGAGGATTATGGCAAAACGAGTATTGAGTTGCTGAAATTAAAATCCATTGACAAGACTTCCGATGTGGTTTCGACCATTCTGCCCTACATGGTGGCAGGCATATTTGCCGTAATTTTCCTGGCTTTCATTAATTTTGGTATTGCTTTCTGGCTGGGTGGGATGTGGGGATCAATCTCCCTGGGCTTTTTTGCCGTTGCAGCCTTTTATGGCCTTTGCGGGATAATAATTCATTATATTTTGCATGATAATATCAAGGAGCGCGTGCGTAATACCATTATCAACCTTTTGCAAAAATAAGTCCCATGGCAGAAAACACTCCCTATACAAATCTAAAGTCGGCCATTGAAATCCTTGAAAAAAAACAGGTTGTAAGCAGGCTGGAACTTCAGGAACAGTTTAAAGTCACCTATGAGGGTTTAGACCCGTTCAACTTCCTGAAAAATTCATTCAGCAACATAACCGGATCACCGGAAGTCAGAAATAACCTGTTGGCGATTATACTTCCACTGGTAACCGGATTTATAACCAAAAAAGCGCTGGGCGCCAGCCGTCGCCAAACTGTAGCGGCACAAGCCGGTGTATTGTTTATTGACGGGCTTAACCGCTTTGTAACCCAAAACCCGGAGATCATAAATACCATCAGTCATTTTATCCTGAGCTTCTTTCATAAAAAGAAACGAGAAACCGGAGAGGAAAAATAATAAAGGAGCGTTTTAATATTACAATAGTCCGGTAATTTTAAGAATCACGCGATGACGCAATGACGCAATGAATTGATTACAAATGATTTATAATTTTAAAATGGATTTACATAATGCATTGCAAATCAATGATTTAAAATTTTTTAACGGAGTATTAATATTAAATACCTGGTTTACTCCGGAAAGTCAATAAATAAGATCAGACACCACCCCGCCGCGGCGGGGCCAAAACACCATCCCGAAAGCTGCAGCAAGGGTTTTTAGTCCCGCCCACCAAAATTGCAGGGCAGGCGTTGCTGGGTATTGCAAGAAGTTTTTTATTTTTAACCTGACAATAATGACAAATTTTCTTAACGAATCGACTTTGGTTTGCAATCCTTAAACAAACGAATCCATGACAGAATATCCGATTTTCGTTTTCACTGCATTGCTGATTCTTCTTTATGGTCTTTTTTCAAAGTATTTTGAAAAAACTGTGATTACAGCGCC
>JAAXUD010000353.1 GCA_013336205.1 Lentimicrobium sp.
GGCGGCTGCGATTACGGCCTCCTTAAGCTGAGCCGGGGTGGCTTCCGGATTTTCATACATCCATTTCCAAACCTTCATATCAACCAGCGAAACACCCATAATTTCGTAACATGACCAGAAATTATCAAGGGCCATCATATAATCCTTGTTGGGATCGGCATTGGGCATACCCAGCAGTTCGAGGTCACGTTTCTGGAAGAGAAATGCAACAGCTTCGGTAAAAGAAGTGTTAGGAACTCCCTGCAGCATATAATAATCCACATCATTCATGGTTACTGTCTGCTCCACATTGTGGCCAAACTCATGAATGGCAATGTTGTATCCTTTATAATCCATGCCGCTTTCGGCGATGCGGGTACGCAAATGCGCTTTATCGTTGCGCATTTCGGCACCCCAGGCATGACCTGACCCACGGGCGGCATCTACGGTAATCAATGAGGAAATCTCAGCAGCCTTGGCTTTATCCCAGCCCAGTTTAACGAGAATATTGGTAAAGTCATCTTCCAGTGCTTTCGGATTCGGGTATTTTTTCGAGGTCATGGCAGTAAGCTGCGCTTCAGGCACACCACCGCGTGATTTGAAACCGTTGTACCAGATATCAAAAGGCTCAAGCGGACGACCCAGCTGTTTGCTGATATAGGCAGCAACTTCTTTTACCCGGGCTGAGGACACAAACTCTGTAAACAGACGCTCAACGTCCTCCTGAGGAATTTCCATCCCACCTTCAAATGCCCTGCTGATATAGGTTGGGAAGTTAGGACTATAGGCATCAACTGCTTTCATGGCATGAAAATTTTCAAGCAGTACCTGATACCTTTTATCAGGTTCGGCAACAACAGCGCCTTCCTTCCCGTCTTTAAATATTTTATTGTCAACAGGATTCCAGGTGTATTCATTGCTGTTGATAACCTGTTGCGGAATACTCTGATCGATAATGCGTTGCATAACCTGGTAAATTATGCGCTGTTTTTCAAGGCCCTGTTCACCGGTATAATTTGACTTTAACTCATCACGCAATCCCCAGTGTGTAATCAGTTTCATATCGGTGGGGAAAAGAGTTTTCGCATCCGCATTCAACAGATTGCCCATGTAAATATTGTAATCAGAAATATAGGCATCGGCTTCGGTCAGGGTTTGTGAGGCTTTAAGAATAATATCAGCCGGAATGCGCGAGGTAAAACGATCGCCCATACGAGCGTAAGCCCAATCTTTGCGGCTCCATTGCTCACCCTTTTCAGTTTTCTCCTGAAGTGAATAGAACGGGAAATTCAGCGCTGTAAGAAAAGCTATCTTGTTATTAAAGAAGTCGTCATCCAGGTGAGCCGAAGCGTCATAGCTGCCAAACATCATATCAACCGGTTCAATTTCGGGACCGGTTAGCTGAATAGGTTCCTTAAGCAGCAAATCTATTTTATGGAAATAGCCCCTGAAAATTTCAAAATTACGCTCGAGTTTTTTAAACAGGGTTTCCAGGGCAACATCATCTGCTACGAAATTTTCGTTACAGAATTTTTCAAAGTCTGCAGCCGTTCCATCACTCTCGCGCCATAAGGCCGCAACTTGTTTAACGCCTCTTTCAATGCGGAACTGAGCCGCCTCGCCCAGAGAATCTGACAGGGCTTTTGTAACTTTTTCCACGGTAGGTTGTTCAATAAATGTTTTAATGGTATCTGTTCCTGTTGCTGAGGGTTGTTTTTTACCACAGCCAACAGTGGCGAGTACCGCTGCCATTGCAATGTAAATGACGTGTTTACGCATGAGGATAATTGTTTTAGAATGCTGCAAATGTATAGTAAAAAAGGAAGAATGGCATGAAGGAAACCGGAAAATAAAAATCAACACAACTTTGTTCTTTCAGCTAACCCGATACAGTTCATTTTATTATAGCATTGCACACTGATTTAAACGAAAATCCAACAGCAAGGGACGAATACAAATGCCTGAAAGAAATCCAAAACCAGAAAACATAAGCCGACTTGCTCAACCTCATCACGCTAAACATGTCATTACCCAAAACAACTGACTTTTACTATACAATACTCAGGTAATTTTAAGAATCACGCGATGACGCAAAGACGCAATAAATTGATTACGAATGATTTATAATTTCAAAATCAATTTACATAATACATTGATAATCAATGATAAAAATTTTTAACAGAGTATTGCTATAATCATGCGCATTTTTAGCTGCTTGCCTGTAGCAAATAGACTGGCTTCAGGCTTTGAGCCTGACTGCTTGTGCATACAAGCAGGCCCGCCTGCACTGCGTTACGTCGGGTAAACTTTGAGCTTTAGACTTTGAGCTTTGAACTTTTTACTTTTTACTTTAGACTTTTTACTTTAAACTTCAGACTTCCTTACCTTTGCACCCTCAATGAAAAACACTATTATGTTCCGTGATGAAACCGGCTTCCGCCCTACCCAGAAAATATTTACCGATGTGCCGCCTAAATACGACATTCTCAACCGCATTCTAACCCTGAATATGGACGAAGGCTGGCGAAAGAAAACAGCGGCCAGAGTGCTGGAAAACAATCCGGGCCGGGTACTGGATCTGTGCTGTGGCACCGCCGACCTCACCATGCACATTGCCAGGAATGCAGCAGCATCAACCGAACTCTACGGACTGGATTTCAGTCATACAATGCTTGAGCGTGCGAAAGAAAAGGTGGCTGTTTTCGGCAAAGACCGGGTTAAACTTATTCAAGGCGATGCGGGCAATATGCCGTTTGAGGACAATTTCTTCGATGCGATCGGAATCTCCTTTGGCTTTAGAAACCTTACCTTCGAAAACCCCGATGCACAGTTGCACATAAGCGAAGTATTCAGGGTACTGAAACCTGGTGGCCGCTTTGTGATTGTTGAAACAAGTCAGCCCTCCAACAGTTTCATCCGTTGGGGATATCATCAGTATATGAAATACTTTACTGCGCCCGTTGGCGGAATGGTTTCCGGCAACCGGTCAGCCTATGATTACCTGGCCTATTCAGGCAATAATTACTGGTCGATCCCTGAGTTATCAGCGGTGCTCAAAGAAGCCGGTTTTTCAAAGACAACAGGCACTCCCTTATTGATGGGCGTTTCTGCAATTATGATTGCCGAAAAGTAAGCCTGCATTTTCTTTCTTCTTAATCTGATTTGTGAAAATCCTCTGGCAAATTAACTAAAGCATTTTGCGCAGTTTGGCCAGTTTCATGATAAGCTCAACCATTTCCTGATGAGAGACTAAATGGCAGTCTATTGTAAGGTCGTATAAATTTTCTGCCGCATCCAGTCCCTTTATACTGTCCCTTATCAGTTTATAGCGTTTGTGGTCTGTTTCCGTCAGTTGTTTAAGTGTTTCTTCTCTTTTGAGCCCGTGACGCTCCATGAGTGAATTCAACCTCCACTCTATCGGGGCTATCATGTGAATATGAATGGCCGGCTGAAGCCCCCTGGCTACTGCCGCCCCGGCTCTTCCAACAATAATTGCCCGGCCACTTCTTGCTGTATTTAATACAACTGTGGCGACCGTCTGCCTGATCTTCCGATCACTTTTATAATATTTTGACGATAGAGCGCTCAATACCTCATCAATCGTTGTCCGATCAAAAGCATCCGATATGTTGTCGATTACATCAGAATCCATGTGCAACTCTTTGGCGGCATTCTGAATAATCTCCTTATTCATGATGCGCCAGGGTTTACCGCTTTTATCAAGCTCCTGCTTTAGCATCGTAGCTAAAAGGTTTGCCTGACAACCGAATTCACGTGATATGGTTATAAATGGGAGTTTTTCAACTGGTCTGGCAACACCGGCCTGTTTCCGCTCGAAACTTTCGGCCATTATTTTATGCAATAAATTATCCATAACAATCCGTTTTAGAACAGCATAAATATAAGAATTTTTACATAGAAATCAAAATAATAAAAGTGAATAAAAAACAAAATCCTGCCAGGCAATACCTGACAGGATTATACAAATGTGTTTAAACCTATTTAAGCCTGTTTCTCAGTTCTTCAGTCTGTTTTTCAAAACCAGGTTTTCCGAGCAAGGCAAACATATTCTTCTTATAGGCCTCAACTCCGGGTTGATCAAACGGATTAACATCCAGAATATAACCGGACAGTGCGCAGGCAAACTCATAAAAATAAAGCAACTGCCCAAGCGTATTTTCATCAATCCTCGGCAGACTGATCAGGATATTAGGCACCTGACC
>JAAXUD010000354.1 GCA_013336205.1 Lentimicrobium sp.
GAATACCATTGATCCCAAACTGGCAACCATGATCCCCAGCGCCTCCGGGGGCATCGAGGCCTTGTTGAAAACACTGCCCGGGGTCTCTTCCAACAATGAATTAAGTTCGCAGTATTCGGTCAGGGGAGGTAATTACGATGAAAACCTGGTTTACGTCAACGATATTGAGATCTATAAGCCTTTTCTGGTCCGGTCGGGCCAGCAGGAGGGTTTAAGTTTTCTGAATTCTGATCTTACGGCTTCCATATTGTTCTCTGCCGGGGGATTCGAAGCCAGGTATGGTGATAAATTGTCCTCGGTGCTCGATATCCGGTATAAGCGTCCTACAAAAGCCGCGGGATCTGCCAGTGCCAGTTTGCTTGGCGCCTCTCTGCATCTCGAAGGTTCTTCGAAAGATCGCAGGTTTATGTACCTGATGGGTTTCAGGCACAAGACAAACGAGTATTTGCTCAAAGGGCTGGAAACCAAAGGCGATTATAAACCTTCGTTTACCGACCTCCAGGGAATGCTGATCTATGAGCTCAACCCTAAGCTTGAATTTTCGATTCTTGGTAACTATGCCCGTAATTATTATCTTACGGTACCTGAAAGCCGGGAAACCAGCTTTGGAACCGTAAATGAAGCGCTTCAGTTAAAAGTTTATTTTGATGGTAGTGAGGTTGATCGTTTTATCAATTATATGGGTGCATTCACCACTACCTACAAACCTACGAATGATCTTTCATTAAAATTAATTGTATCCTCTTTTCAATCCATTGAAAGCGAGACTTTCGACATCATGGGTCAGTATTGGATTGGTCTGCTTGAGACTGATCAGTCAAGTGATGCTTACGGTGAAGCGCTGGAAACAAATGGTATCGGAACCTACCTCGATCATGCACGAAACTATCTTGATGCCAGGGTAAGTAATATTGAACACCGTGGTACAATTACAAGAAGCAACTCAGCCACGCTCTGGGGAATTAAATACCAGCATGAGATCATCAACGACCGGCTGAGTGAATGGGCTATGACTGACTCTGCAGGCTTTACGCTGCCATCTTCACAGGGAGAATTGGGCCAGCCGGGAAACCAAAGTGAAATTATACTGGAGGATGTGGTTAAAACCCAGATTGATCTTTCGTCAAACAGGTATTCCGGATTTATACAAAATTCCTGGGACCCTGAAACCAAAGAGGGGCAGTGGAGTTTTTCACTGGGTGCCCGCTGGAACTACTGGGACCTTAATAAGCAATTTCTATTTAGTCCCCGGGGCGCTGTTTCCTATAAGCCTGACTGGGAAAAGGATGTACTTTTCAGGTTTTCAACAGGCTTGTATTACCAGCCTCCGTTTTATCGCGAATTGAGAAACCCTCAGGGTGAGATCAATCCCAATCTGAAGGCACAGACTTCTATCCATTTTGTTGCGGGTTCCGACCTGAATTTCAGGGCCTGGGGAAGGCCGTTTAAATTTGTAACCGAGGCCTATTATAAATACCTCGACAACCTGATTCCCTATGATATAGACAATGTACGCATCCGCTATTATGCAAAGAATAATGCCAAAGGTTATGCAGCAGGCATAGATTTTAAGATTAACGGAGAGTTTGTAAAAGGTGTTGAATCCTGGGCCAGTATGTCGCTGATGAGAACCCGTGAAGATATTGACGGGGATAATTATACAGAATATTATAATGATGAGGGAAAAAAGATAATTCCCGGATATACGACCAACAATGTTGTTGCCGACAGCGCTGTATTTGAGGTCGGTAGCATGCCAAGACCAACAGATCAGTTGCTTACTTTTGGCCTTTTCTTTCAGGACTATCTGCCCAATAACCCAACCTTTAAAATGCACCTGAATCTTTTATTCGGAACAGGTCTCCCCTTTAGTCCTCCGGGAGCAGTACGTACACGTAATGCCCAGCGAATGCCTCCTTTCCGACGGGTTGATATCGGCTTTTCAAAACAGATTGCAGGTAATCCTGAGAATAGTGAAGGTAAATCCAACCTGCACAAAAGTGTATTCCGTCATATCAACGATATCTGGATCAGCCTTGAAGTGCTGAACCTTTTACAGGTAAATAATACGATCTCCTATACCTGGGTTAAGGATGTCGACAACCGGCAATATGGTGTGCCAAATTACCTGACCCCACGGCAGATCAATATCAAGGTTTCTGTCAGTTTCTGATTCCATTTTTTTTTCTTCCCGTTAAATCTTTGTTTTTAGTTAAACAAAATGCCTTTGGATGCGTTATTCATAATAGATCTAAATAATATTTAACAACAGAAAAATACCGGAGGAAAAATGAATTTTGAATTCCCAGCATTACCCTATGCCTACGATGCACTTGAACCACATATTGATCGTATGACGATGGAAATCCATCATACAAAGCATCATAAGGCATATTTTGATAAGTTTGTGGCAGCCGTTCAGGGAACTGAACTTGCCTCAAAATCACTCGAAGAAATATTTGCAGGCATAAGTAAAGCGCCGGTTGCCGTAAGAAATAATGGCGGTGGTTTCTATAATCACAACCTCTTCTGGCAAATACTTTCACCTGCGGGTGGCGGTGCACCAGTTGGAAAACTGGCTGAAGCCATAAACGCGAAATTTGGCTCTTTTGAGGAGTTTAAGACAAAATTTAACGACGCAGCAGCCAACCGTTTTGGAAGTGGCTGGGCCTGGCTGAGTGTAAAACCTGACAATAGTTTGTGTGTTTGTTCTTCTGCAAATCAGGATAATCCTTTGATGGATGTTCATGATTGTCCCGGAAAACCTATCCTTGGACTTGATGTATGGGAACATGCCTATTATCTGAAATATCAGAACAGAAGGCCTGATTACATCAATGCTTTCTGGAGCCTGGTTAACTGGGATAAAGTAAGTGAGAACTATCAGAATGCCGTTAAGTAAATTTATTTTGTTTAACTGTTTTTCTGAACCTTTTAACAACCGGCTTGTTTAATACAGGCCGGTTATTTTTTTGGCACTTAAAAATTATAAAAAAAATGAAAAATAAATTTTCTATAACATTGTTGGTTGCGGCTGCAGTTTTTTGTTCCACTTCAGTGTTTGCTCAGGCCGTTAAAGTAAAACCCGTAAAATCAAAATCCGGATCAACGGAAAAAGTTGCTCCAACTCCGGAATCAGAAAGTAAAGCATCTAAAGGCTCAGCAGTTAAAATACCTGTGGTCAGCAGCGACGAAGTTACTGACGCCTGGTCTGCACCGGCCATTGATTTGAAATTTGCTCCTTTGCCTTATGGTTATGATGCACTTGAACCGGTAATTGATAAGCTGACCGTTGAAATTCATTATGACAGGCATCACCGGGCCTATTATAACAATTTTATTAAAGCGATTGGTGAAACTAAAATGGCTTCAATGCCAATTGGTAAAATCTTTTCCAACATTAAAGAAATGCCTGACGCTGTCAGAAATAATGGCGGGGGATATTACAACCATGTTCTTTATTGGGAAAATCTTTCACCTAAAGGAGGAGGAGAGCCGACAGGAATGCTTGCCGAAATGATTAAAAAGCAATTCGGCGGGTTCAATGAATTTGTACAGAAGTTCAATGATGCTGCCAAATCGAGGTTTGGGTCAGGCTGGGCCTGGTTATCAGTGGATAATACAACCGGAGAACTTTTTATCTCTTCAACCCCTAACCAGGACAACCCACTTATGAATTCAGCTGACCGGATGGGAACACCAATTCTGGCACTGGATGTATGGGAACATGCCTACTATCTTAAATACCAGAATAAAAGGACTGATTATATAGACGGTTTCTGGAAAATTGTGAACTGGCCGGTTGTTGAACAGCGGTATTCACAAATCAAGATTGCGAAATAAACCGGTTAAGGAAGTTTTCACACCATGGAATAAAAAAAGCTGTCTGAAAAGACAGCTTTTTTAGATTTATAGATCCTTACTTACAGTTTACGTTTGATTTCTACTTCTTCGTAACCTTCAATAATATCTTTTACCTTGATATCATTAAACTTGTCGATGTTCAGACCGCATTCATAACCTGCAGAGACTTCTTTAACGTCATCTTTGAAACGTTTGAGTGAGCCCAGATTACCCGTATAGATAACAATTCCGTCGCGGATAATTCTGATTCTTGTATTGCGGTTAATCTTTCCATCAAGCACCATACATCCGGCCACAGTTCCAACCTTGGTAATATTGAAGGCTTCACG
>JAAXUD010000355.1 GCA_013336205.1 Lentimicrobium sp.
CCCTGAAGAGTTGCTTATTAAAGCCTCCAACGGCGCAAGTGACTTTGGAAATAAATTCGGCCAGCCTTTAATCTGTGGAAGCCTGCTCACCTTTGAGCACAATGAGAACGAAAGGACCTATGGTTACGATAAAGTAATCATGATGGCCGGAGGTATTGGCTATGCAAGGAAATCCGACAGCGGGAAAGACGCGCCGGTCCCCGGTGATAAAGTAATTGTAATGGGTGGCGATAACTATCGCATAGGAATGGGGGGAGGAGCTGTTTCATCGGTTGCCACCGGTCAGTTCAGCAATTCTATTGAGTTGAATGCAGTGCAGCGGTCAAATCCTGAAATGCAAAAGCGCGTTTACAATGCCATCAGGGCGATGGCTGAGATGGAAGTGAATCCAATTGTTTCTATTCATGATCATGGAGCCGGCGGGCACCTGAATTCCTTGTCTGAGCTCGTTGAAATAACCGGAGGTCGCATCGATATCGACAAACTTCCGGTGGGCGACCCCACACTTTCAGATCGTGAAATAATTGGCAATGAGTCGCAGGAGCGGATGGGGCTGATCATGCATGAGCAGGATGTTGACTTGCTGAAAAGAGTTGCCGAACGTGAACGCGCTCCTATGTTTGTAGCCGGAGAAACGACCGATGATCACCGCCTGACTTTTATTAACAATAAATCTGGTAATAAACCCATTGATCTGAGCCTGACCGATTTATTCGGGAATCCTCCGCGGACGCTGATGGAAGATACATCTGCTATAGCAATTTTCCCGGCATTAATTTATAAGGCCTCAAATCTGCGTGTTTATCTTGAAAAAGTGCTGCAACTAGAAGGTGTAGCCTGTAAGGATTGGCTTACCAATAAGGTTGACCGCTCAGTAACTGGTCGTGTTGCGGTTCAGCAAACAGCAGGACCTCTGCAATTGCCTTTAAACAACCTGGGCGTTGTTGCGCTCGATTATGTTGGAGTGAAAGGCATTGCGACTTCCTTAGGTCATGCGCCTGCCGCTGGTTTGATTGACGCAGCAGCAGGTTCTGTGCTGTCGATAGCTGAAGCGCTCACCAATATTGTATGGGCCCCGCTTGATGGCGGATTAAAGGGTGTTTCACTCAGTGCAAACTGGATGTGGCCCTGTCGGAATGAAGGTGAAGATGCCCGTTTATATGAAGCGGTGAAAGCTGCCTCCGATTTTGCTATAGCACTGGGAATCAATATTCCTACCGGGAAGGATTCTCTATCTATGACTCAGCGGTATCCTGACGGAAGCAAGGTTTATTCACCCGGAACAGTGATAGTTACCGCGGTTGCTGAGGTTAGTGATATCAGGGCAGTTATAAAGCCGGTCATCCAGCCTGAGTTCACATCAACATTGATTTATCTTGATTTTTCGGCCGATTCTTTTAAAATCGGGGGAAGCAGCCTTGCACAGGTATTAAATGGCCTCGGTAATGAAGCGCCTACAGTTTCCAACCCTGAATATTTTGTACGTGCATTCGGTGCAGTTCAAAAACTTATTGAAAAGGGAGTGGTATTGGCTGGCCACGATATTTCATCAGGTGGAATGGTAACCGCGCTGCTGGAGATGCTTTTCTCTCAACCCGGAATCGGGCTGGATGCCGATTTGAGCGGATTTGGGGAGAGCGATATTATTAAACTGTTGTTTAGTGAGAATCCGGGGGTTATACTACAGGTTAATGATTTGGATTTTGCATCAGTTCTCCTGTTTGAAGCAGGCCTGCATTATCATGTGCTTGGCAAGCCATCATTCAGGCGCTATCTCACCTTAAGGTACAACGATGGAATGACTGAACTGGAGATTGACCCCATGCGGAAACTCTGGTACAAAACTTCTTACCTGCTCGATCGGAAACAAAGTGGCGAAGATCACGCCAGAGAACGATTCGCAAATTTTGAAAAGCAGCCACTTTCATTTGAATTCGGAGAAGATTTTACCGGAGAGAGCAGCCAGTTTGGAGTGGATTCAAATCGTCAGCTGCAGAGTGGAGTCAGGGCTGCAATTATCCGTGAAAAGGGCGTTAATGGTGACCGGGAAATGGCATGGTCATTACACCTGGCAGGCTTTGATGTTAAAGATGTACACATGACTGATCTGGTTAGCGGCCGTGAAACCCTTGAAGAGGTGAATATGATTGTCTTCGTCGGGGGGTTCAGCAATTCAGATGTTTTGGGCTCAGCTAAAGGATGGGCTGGCGCGTTTTTGTATAATCCTACAGCCAAGGCAGCCCTCGATAATTTTTATGCACGTCCAGACACATTAAGCCTGGGTGTATGTAATGGATGCCAGTTAATGGTAGCGCTCGGGCTTATTTATCCTGAACAGCAGGAAAAACCACGAATGCTGCACAACCAATCCGGGAAATTTGAATCTAATTTTCTGAATGTTGATATTCTTGAGAATAGCTCTGTGATGTTACGAAATATGGCCGGAAAACGCCTTGGAATCTGGGTGGCGCATGGTGAGGGCTGTTTTAATCTGCCACTCGACGAAAGCGAATATCAGATTCCTGTAAAATATAGTTATAATGCTTATCCTGGTAATCCCAACGGTTCTGATTTTAATGCCGCAGCCATTGCTTCCTCCGATGGCAGGCATCTGGCCATTATGCCACATCTTGAACGTTCTATATATCCCTGGAACTGGGCATATTATCCCTCAGGAAGGTATGCAGATGAGGTTACTCCATGGATTGAAGCATTTGTAAATGCCCGTGAATGGATTATAAACAAACAAAAAGAAGGTCTGAATAAAATTTGATTTCCGGGTATTGCCTGAATAGTTTTAATTCCATACTTTTACCGAAGTGAGGTTAGTTTAAAATATTACATCAGACTAACAGTTAACTTAACAGGGATAAAATGGATAAGGTTGTTTTTGTAACCGGGGCTACGAGTGGCATAGGTAAATCATGTGCATTCAGGTTTGCAGCATCCGGATATAAGGTAATTATTGCCGGCCGGAGATCAGACCGTCTTGCTATAATTGAAGCAGCCTTAAAAAGTGAGTTCAGCACAGATGTTTTTTCACTTATGCTGGATGTTACAAACCGTGAAAATGTCGATCAGGCAATTGGCAGTCTCCCTGAAAAATTTCGTAAGATTGATGTTTTAATCAACAATGCCGGCCTGGCGCTTGGCCTTGAACCGCTGCATGAGGGTAATCCCGTGGAATGGGACAGAATGATAGACACCAATGTCAAAGGCTTGCTGAATGTATCCCATGCAGTTATCCCGCTTATGATCAGCCAGGGCAAGGGCCATATAATAAATATTGGTTCCATTGCAGGACGTGAAGCCTATGCGAAAGGGAATGTTTATTGTGCGACAAAGGCGGCTGTTGATAGTCTGAGCAAAACCATGCGCATGGATTTACTTCCCTATGGCATTAAAGTAACTCAGATTGCTCCCGGTGCAGTTGAAACTGAGTTTTCTATAGTCAGGTTCAATGGTGATGAGCAAAGAGCAAATGCAGTTTATAAAGGTTTTGAACCCTTGCATCCGGAAGATGTGGCCGATGTTGTGCACTATGCAGCCTCATTGCCGGCACATGTAAATATTAACGATCTTTTACTGATGCCAACAGCACAGGCTGCCGCAACTCAGATCTATCGCGTTTGAAATATTTTTTTAGCTTTATTTTCAAAGAGTCTCTATTAGAAGTGGAATTTTATTGAAGTTGTTGATAAATCAGCGATTGCCTGATGGTTGTCAATTTCTTTATTTGACCGGTTCATATTGAAAAACGAATGATTTCCAACGCAGCTAATTAAATAATAGTAAGGAAACCCAAAGTCTGATATTATGACAATAACAAGGATTTTTGACCTGCTGCCCCACTACGCAACAAGCTTTAAGCCAAAAGATGATGCACTTGCCTTCAAGGAAGATGGTGTTTGGAAAAAATACAGCATCAGCTATTATACTCAGATGGCTGACAATATTACCAGTGGTCTGATTGCTTTGGGTATAAAAAAAGGAGATAAGATTGCCACAATCACAAACAACCGCCCTGAATGGAATTTTCTTGATATGGCTATTATGCAGGCCGGTGCAATTCATGTACCGGTTTATCCTACGATAAGTCAGGCTGATTACCAGCATATTTTTTGTCATGCTGAAGTTAAACTGGTGTTTGTTGCAGGTGAAGAACTGGTTCGCCGGATAAGTGAAGTAGTG
>JAAXUD010000356.1 GCA_013336205.1 Lentimicrobium sp.
GTTGGCACCCGCCAATCGTTGTAACCGCCATAGTTTTGTGTGTTTAAATTGTCAACTACGGTTTGGATTGAGGCCCAATAATAAGTGCCACTGTCATAAGTTTTCTGCCAGGTTAAGCCTGTAACTTCGTCTTTTACAGTAAGTCCATCGCTGCTTTTGGTGTAAACAGGAGTTGTATGTATAAACTGAGCATCCTGACCGAAAAAGGCTTCACCCAAAACAGGGGTGATAATGTTGCCGGTACTGTCCCAGCATTTGGTTTGACTCGTACCCACGACCTGAAAGCAGCCTGCATAAGCCGCTTCACGAGGAACGACTTGTAAATCACCGGTAATTGTCGAAGTATCGTCTTTTTTGCATCCTGCCAGATTCATATTCAGAAGGATTAAAAAACCTGTCAGAAAGGATAGAAAACTCATTTGATTCACTTTTAGTTGCAATTTACTTAAAATATTGATTTTTGTTTTCATTGATTTGTATCTTCTGGTAAATATGAAGCAAAAGTAGAAGGTGTAAAATCATTCAGAAAATACAATCACCCAATGGTACGATTGTATCACCCGAAACTGTATTTAGTTCACCGAATGGTTTTATAAAAAAGACGTCTTCCGCTTACATTATATTTAGCTGAAGACGTCGGATTCTGATATTTTTCGTTTTCTGCCTCTTGTTATGGCCTGCCTGCTTCCGGACCCTTCGGGCGGGTTGCCATTTCGAGTTCAAGGTATTTTGGGTATGATGCCGCAGGAATTGCCTGTTTCACTTTTTCATCCCTGGCTTTTGCGAGAGCATCAACTTTTGATTTTTCAGGTCTTGAAGGTGGTGTGGCTAGTTTGTCAAGCCCAACAAAAAAATCGTTGAACGCTGCCGACACTTTTTCTTTTTGTGATTTGTTGAGCTCCAAGGGCTGGCAGATTTCCTTATCCACCATTTTTAACCGCTCTTCTATGCTTGGCGGTTTCATACCCCCCTTTCCGGGTTGCGAAAAACAACTATTCAGGTACAATAAAAAGACTATAGCTGTATAAACCAATTTTGTTTTCATATCATTCCTTTTAAGTGTAAATAATTTGAAACAAAGGTGCATCGGAATAAATCTTTCTGAAAATAAAATCAATAAATGGGATAAATGTGTCACCCAATAATGGTTATTTGTCACTGTAGTTTTTTTGATGTTTGCTATTCCATTTTGGAAAAATAGCAAATTCATCATTATCAAAAAGTGCGCAGGAAAGAAAACAGATCTTTTGTAAACTTTGTTCGCGAGTCGGACTTTTAAGCAGTTTAAAAATGTGCTGCTTTGAATGTCATCTAATTACTGCATTTATCGTTTTCCATATTCTGTCTTTATTAAGCAAATTATTTGCTTTTGTGTGTGATTTTTCACTGGCAAGTAATACTTAATACCTAATCAACTGAACATCGTCAGATTCCGCTGACCGACGTATATTTATACCCCAGACACCATTCCGGGATTGATGAGTTTCTTTAAAAAACTAATCTTCCTCATCCTCTTCCTCTTCTGTCTTTAACTCCTTTCCATTCCATAGCCAATCAACAGGATTAAATGATTGCTCAATGTTTACTTCCAACGCATCGGGCAGGCTGCTAAAAAAATCAAGTCCGGTCAGCGTTTCAACGCTGTCAATACTTACGGCAAAATCAGTCAAAGCCCCGGAAAGGCGTTTATTGGCAATAACAAAAGCAATCCCTTTCACTTCAGGCTCACTTATATCCATGATAACCCGATAGAAATATTCCGGCACACTGACCTTGTTATTCCCGATTGTAGGCAAGCCTTCCCTGAGAATCGGTCCTGTAATGATGTAGACTGAATTATTTTCGACAGCCCAGTCCCTCGACTGATCTTCGAGTCTTTTCCAGATCCCCCTGTTAAAACGCGGTTTCTGAGGCGCCATATTCGTCATAAAGAATGATTCCTCCATTGCCTGAAGTGACCAGCACATATCAGCACTGGGCGCCAGGTGACCTTTATCAAACCCTGAGCGGGCATAATCGCCAGGCACAACCTTACAGGAATCCAGCATAGGATCAGGCTTAAAATGATTTTTACGCTTCACTTTTGACCTGGTTTCTTCTGCAGTGAGTTCCCACGCAACCCAGTTTGCGATGTTAAAATAACAATTGTAGGAAATCGAATATCCGGCCTTATCTATGCGTAACTCATTCGCAATGGCTGTAGGCAGAAATACCTGAGTTGAATTTACAGAATCAGGATTTATCAGTAAGCTGCCGGTATCCGCACCCGATGGGTTGCTCAGGGTATCGGTTTGATCTCCTGCAATAAATTGCGGGGAAGAAAACACCAGGAGTCCGGGCAACAATAATAGAATTTGAATGAGTATCTTTTTCATGAGTTATTATTTAGTCGACCAGACCTAAGCTGTTTAATAAGCAGGATGATAAAAATCTATTCAGGCATAAAATCAATTAGAAAACAAGATTAATCAGTTTAACAAACCAGGAGAGATTTTGTCATTGATACTTGCTTAAAACCGGTTGAAATCAGAAGGATTTTTCTGATTTCTTTTAATGAAGTTTACCCGATCAGTCTTCTGTCAAAAATAAAATCTACCGTTTCGGTTATGCTTATCCTGTTAAAATCAGCATGATATGGATTAATCAGGTAATTATAATCACCTTTTACCACAGACGACGGCACTTTCAAGACACAGGCTTCACGGGCTGAAACAAACCTGTCTCCGATTTCCTGTGTTTCATATTTATAGGGTGAATCTGACCAATCATCCGGTAAGATCGACTGATCCAGTTCTTTAATCGAAACTGCGTCAGGAATCTCAATGGTCAGCATCAGATAATCATCAGGCATCATGGCAAGGCTGAGATGAACAAACACTTCAGCCATAGCCAGGGCGCGGCTTTCGGCGGTGTATATCATTTCTATCCCCTGTGAGTTCCAGCGGGCACCAAAAGTAGCCGCTCCTTTACCGGAAAGCTCAACCATATACTTTTTCCGGGACAACCTGAAAACTTTCATTATGCGAAAATTGCCTGATCAATACGGTGAAGTTCACCGATAACCATTTCTTTACCGTACGAATCCCGGATAAGATCAACCGGCTTAAGGTTACCAAGTGCAAAGCTGGGCGTGGAAAGCCAGAGCATGAACTTTTCGTTGTTGTCAAATACAGCTTTGCCCAGTTCAGTAACTTCAGCTATTTCGAATATTTTTTCGGAGTGGTTAGGTTTGAAAAGGTAATCCCTGGCTGCTTTATATCGCTGCAACGACTTCAATGAAATGCTGAGAAAATCAGCCCATTCCTCTTCAGAAAAAGGAGATTCATCTTTGATTAACACAAAAAGCCGGTAAGGAATACCGGCCCTGATCGCGTGAACAAGAAGCATACGATCAGAGAGGAATTCACGATAAGATAAATTTTTACGGATACCGTTGGCTATGTTGACTGAAGTCACATATTTGCCAATTGCTTCGTTTAATGCTGCTGATTTTACCGGCGACTGCTTGTACATCACTCCTAATTTGTCCACAAATATACGACATTTGTCCCATAAAATCAAGTTTATAATACATTTTCTTCATTAGGAACATAGTAAACTAAAATCCTCTCCAAATAATTTGAATGCTGCGATAAATCGTTTTAGCCAGGTAATCCCGGATTAGAAAATGCAGCGCACTTTTAAAAGAATGCTAAGTGACCATTGAATTCAAAGAATAAGAGACTGTTTAAAATTTCCTTTTGGCACGAGTCTGTGACTTGAGCCAGAAGGATTTTTTAGCAGACCCTGAATAATCGGGTTCATATTAATATAAAATTGATAGGCTTATTCTTTGACTTTTTGTTTTTAATATCGTACTTTTGAACATCTTTGAATAACAGATACTTCCTTAACTGCCAATCTGATCTCTTCCCACGAATATCTGTGTCAGCCTGATATAAGTCATTTTCACGAAATTGAATATAGTTCATAACTATATGTATTCACCGCCATTGCAATTGAATTCCTTTAAATATCCTGCAAACAGATTGATTTTATGAGTGGTCACTTTCAATTCTTTAAATTCGATTCTAATCCAGCTTCATAGAACGGCCTGTAAGGTTTTGATAATGTTTTATTTGTGAATATTGTACGAATTTCTTCAATCAAAGCGCACGTTTCAATGCCTGAATACATTATATTTTCCG
>JAAXUD010000879.1 GCA_013336205.1 Lentimicrobium sp.
GTGCAATTTGCAATTATTAATTTCAAATTGCACGGGTATATTTTTATCTTTTAAAATTTTCAGAATAAAAATGACCTGATTGGGCTATAGCAGAAATAACATAACCATCGACATTTGTAGGTGAAAAGGATGATTCCATTTTAATTTCAAAAACCAAAAGTCATGAAACTTCCAAGTCTTACTTTTCCTTTAATGATGGCTGTAATAACTTTAGTATTCTTTAGTGCCTGTAAAAAAGACAACAAAAGTGGTTGGTCAGATGAAGATTGGACCTTCTATCATAATGTTATCGCTTTACAGGATACCGCGGCTGTAAAATGGACAAACTGGTTACAAACCATGGATTCGTTGGAAGCCGTCAATGAATTGCAGCAATTCTTTCTAAGCGATCCTTCCGTTACTTCTGCCACTATTGGTAGCCAGGGCATCGCTGTGCAATATTCAAATGGTATACGGGGTGGTTTTTTCCTTAATCCTCAGGACGACCCGGGAGGAGATGAGCTGAACCTGGAACCTGAAATGATGATGCCGGCCTCAAACTTAATTGAAAAGTCTTTGGTAAAAAATAAAAAGGTGATTTTTATTAATCCCCATTCATTTGATCGGGGTGAATACAATCAGAAAATTAAGAACAAATACAATGAAGTTTTGCCCAAAGTAGGTTTTACTTTAAAAGACGAGGATATTCACAACTATCTGGGTGCCGATCTTAAATTTTTTACTCAACTGTCAGGGTATGGGATTATCCATATTTATTCTCATGGGATGGCCTGGCCTGATGAAGAACATATTCAAGAGGTATATGTGATGACAGGAGAAATTGTAAGTGATGATATAACAGAAAAATACCAGGACGAAATAAAAAGTGGAGAAATTATTATTTGTAATGCACACTTTGGCAATGCGCCCTATGGCAAACAATATAATGATCTATATTGGATTTCAGAAAAATTCATCGCAAATAAAAATGATTTCAGCAAAGATACCGTGCTCTTTTATGGGGGCTTTTGTTACAGTATGTTAGGGAACTGGGATCAACTTTATAAAAAGTTCGCGAAAGGTTCGTATTTTGGTTTTGATTGGGTAGTTCGTTCCACTTATTGTAATAATTGGTTCGCTTCTCTGGCTGATAGCTTATGCGACACAAGTGCAAAAATACCATACAATGCTGGTAAATGGATTTTGGGACCGTCAATTCCTAAATCCTACGTGGATGATTTAGGAAAAACTGTTAATATTAGATGTGTCGGTGATTCTTCCCTGGCTTTGTGGGGCGATTCAATACAAATTGGCGCCTTTTACCAGGGTGGAATCATTTTCTACATTGATGGTACCGGGAAGCACGGATTAATAGTTGATTCCGTTGATACATTTACAAATGCACCGTGGGGCTGTCAAGGGACCTCAATTCAAGGAACATCAACTGCGTTAGGAACCGGACTGGCCAACACCATAGCCATAATCAACGAATGCGACGAAACTGGTATAGCTGCCCGGGTTTGTTATGATCTTGTATTGAATGGCTACAGCGACTGGTTCTTACCTTCCAGGGACGAACTCAAGGAATTGTACCTGCAAAGAAATGTTTTAGGTGGTTTTATCGCAGGCTTCTATTATTCTTCCTCCGAGTACGATGAAGAC
>JAAXUD010000880.1 GCA_013336205.1 Lentimicrobium sp.
CGACATAAGGTTGGGCGCATAGCCGGGTGTCAGAAAAATGAAAATTATCCCGAGTGCCATGCCCAGCGACCACAATATGCCTATCGCTGAATCTTCGCGCACATTGGTCCGGCTTGAAACCAGTTCAATGCCCATCGCGGAAAGAACGCTGAAGACAGCCGCCCCCAGCATAGGGTTTATGCCCATAAAGTAAGCGATCCCGATACCTCCAAATGAAGCATGTGTAATACCTCCGCTTATAAATACCATTCGTCTGGCTACAATATAAGTACCGGCTATACCGCAGGTTATGCTTGCAAGCAGGGCTGCCAGCAGCGAATTGGTGAAAAAGCTGTATTGAAATAACTCAACGATAGAATCAATCATGATTGTGTATGTGAAGATGTTCACCCAGCACCGTATGCGGCACCTCACCGTGTGTAATAAGTTGTATCGGGCAGTTATAGGCGGTAAGCTGGCTTTGGGTTATAATGTTTGAGCGGTGGTAATGCAGGTTCCGGTTAACACAGGCTATCGTTTTAACATAGCTGGTGATAGTGCCCACATCGTGTGAAACCATCAGAATAGCCATTTTCTCATTCAGTTCACTGAGGAGTTGATACAGGTCGTGTTCAAATTTATTGTCAACAAAGGTATTGGGCTCGTCAAGGATGAGTAAGCGCGGATTGGCAATAATGGCTCTTCCAAGGAAAACACGCTGCATTTGTCCTCCGGATAATTCGCCTATACTCTTGCGAACCAGGTGCTTTACGCCCATCATTTCAAGTATTTCCATTGCCCTCGACTTGTCATTTCGCGTGTAGGATCTGAATCCCTGCTTGACCGACATAAGACCTGAGAGAACCACCTCCAGCACCGTGATCGGGAATTTTTTATCATTCTGACTTACCTGGGGCAGGTAACCAATCAGGCTGCGCTCGCCGGATTCGTGAAAAATAATGCTGCCTTCCATCGGTTTGATAAGCCCCAGAATCAATTTAACAAGGGTTGTTTTTCCCCCTCCGTTGGGACCAATGACCCCGATAAAATCGAGATCCGAAATGGTAAGGTCAATTCCTTTCAGTACCATTTCGCTGTCGTATCCGGCACTAACGCCGTTAAGCTCAAGTATATCAGCCATTCAGTTTGCTTATTGTTCTTCGGCCGAACCGGCCAGTTTTTTTGCAATCAACAGCAGGTTGTTGCCCCAGTCAGGTGAGGAAGGGTTAAATTCTTCAACCCGGGCATTCAACTGTTCTGCGATGGTTACTGCACTTTGTCTATTGAACTGTGAAGATATGAAAATTGTCCTGATTTTCTTTTCTGCGGCAATATCGATCAGTTCTTTCATATAGGCAGGGCTGGGTTCCTTTCCTTCCTGTTCAATTGCTATTTGTTCAAGCTTATAATCACGTGCAAAATAGGCCAGCGATGGATGGTAAATCATGAAACTTCTAGTGTCGGATGCTGCCAGAATGTTTTTAATCTTGCTGTCAAGTGAATCCAGCTCTATTAAAAAATTATTGTAATTGGCCTGATAATAGGTTTCATTTTCGGGATCAATGGTGTTTAGTCCTTTGAGAATATTACCAGCCTGAATTCTGGCGGCAGATACCGAAAGCCAGGTATGTGGATCTATGCCGCCTTCATGCCTGTGGTCGC
>JAAXUD010000357.1 GCA_013336205.1 Lentimicrobium sp.
CCAACCCAAGATCAATCATACCCTCCTGCAAAAACGACTTTGTAGCAAGGATGCAATCCGACAAGCCTGCCCCTGAGTTACAGCCATTGTATAACCAAACACTTTCAATGCCTTCTGATTTAACCAGGCTGGGGTCAAAAGGTGAAACCAGCAATTGAGTTTCCCCGTTATTGTACAAATCAATTTCCTGCGCCAGGGGAAATGACCAGAGATTGACCGGATCATTTTCAGGCCATTCGGGCAGTTGCTCCACCATAACAGCAGCAGCATCGGTTCCACTGTTGAGCATAGCAACCAAATCAGGGTAGTCAACATCACCAAGCACAAGATCAAGGTTTCCATTGCCGTTTAAATCAGAAAGCAGAAATGTAGATCCGGTGTGTTTGGGAGGGCTTTGAGGCTTTGTCTCTGTAAAGTCAACACAGGTATCAAAGGTGAGCACATTTGATTCATCGTCTTCGGCAAAACGCCCCCAGCAATTATCTACCTTGTGATAGATCAGCGAATCAGCATTTCCATACATCTCCACCGACATATTGCGATGGAGCTCTACAAAGGAACCTAACCCCCAGAAAGTCAGAATATCAAGGTCACCATCGTGGTCAAGGTCTGCTATGGCAGGATAATCGACATAGGTAACCAGGAGGTTGGTGAAAATATTCCCCTGCAGGGATTTTATGTAAGGAAAAACAGCCTTTTCAAATGCCGGCAGACTTTCACCTTTATTCCGATAAACAAGAATTCCACCAGGCGTGTAGGTAAAGATATCAGGAAACCCATCATTGTTGTAATCGGCAATCTGAAACCATTGGGTTAGGGCAGGAAAAAACTGCCTGAACTCCGGGGCATAGACAAACCCGCCAACACTTCCATTGGCGTTGTATAGAAAAGGAAGCAGTCTATCGCCATGTCTGTCTAATACCAATAAATCACTAATGCCATCGCCGTTTATATCCAATTTACCAAATTGAACATTATTCAGCCCCCCTGCCCAGGGATTTGAAAAATATGACCCTTGTGAAGTAACGACAGGATTAGTCCAGGGCAGGAATCCATAATCATTCTGTTCCTGCGCTGAAATAACAAGAAAGAAAATTGACAAAAATCCAACAACCAGTAAATGCTTTTTAAATCTCATTAACATCATTTTATTATCGCTTATGAGCCTTGACAAAAGTAACGCAAATAATTACGGCTTGATTGTATCTCCAGGGATAAACCTATTTTGCCTCCGAATAATGCATAGAACACGACAGGAGCCGCAGTTTAATAATACATTGAGTATATAAGCGGGTAGATATTTACAGGAACCTTCTTAAATCAATGCAACTTACTTAAGATGCTCCAAAAAGCGGAATTAGTCAGCCTGCAGGAAAAGACTATTCACAATTAACATTTTTCATATGTCATACGATTGGTTTTCATTTTGGCTAAACTGAGCCATATTCAACAAAAAGCTAAGGATAAGCCTTCAATAAACGCATTAAAAAAAACTTAAAATGTTGAATTGGTTAATTCTAATAGATGTTCTATATTTGCAGGCTCAAAAAATTAGTCTAATACATTTAATCTTACTTACACATGCAGAATAAGGGTGCTATTAAATTTTTCGCGATTGCACTGGCAATTGTGTGCCTTTTTCAGCTTTCATTCACTTTCTTCTCTAAAAGAGTCGAGAGTAAAGCCAGGAATTATTCCCTGAACGAAGAAGCTAAAAGTCAGGCAAAACAGTTAGCCAACGGCAATGCGGCGCTTGAAATTACATTGCTTGATTCAATCAGCAAGTCGAGAGAGCGCTACTATCTGGACTCAATGTCAAATCAGCCTGTTTACAACATCCTCGTTCGTAAATATACTTACCAGGAAGTTAAAGAGCGTGAACTGAACCTTGGTCTTGACCTTAAGGGCGGTATGAACGTTACCCTTGAAGTATCGGTAGTCGATATTGTAAGGGCGTTGTCAGGCTACAGCACCAATCCTGTTTTTACCCAGGCAATTGACAAAGCTGTTGAGAAACAGCGCAATAGTCAGAGTGACTTTGTAACCCTTTTTGGCGAATCATTCAACGAAATTGATCCTAACGCAAAACTTGCGGCTATTTTCAATACTGTTGAACTAAAGGACCGTGTTACCTTCAACTCAACCAATGAAGAAGTAATTGAAGTCATACGTCAGGAAACCAAAGGTGCTATTGACCGCACTTTTAACATTCTCCGCACACGTATTGACCGTTTCGGAGTGGCACAGCCGAATATCCAGCAGCTTCAGACTGCAGGACGTATTCTGGTTGAGCTTCCCGGTATCAAGGAACCGGACCGCGTTCGTAAACTTCTGCAGGGAACCGCACAACTCGAGTTCTGGGAAACTTACCAGTTTTCCGACCTGGTTCCTTACTTTGAAGATGCCAACAAACGTCTTGCCTCAGGCGCCATGGATACCACCGCAGTTGACACTACCTCCGTTGCCAAAGCAGATTCTGTTGCAAAAACAGCAGCTCCGGCAAAAGACACGACGGCAACTGCAAAAAATGACACATCAAAATCAAGCTTACTTGATAAAATCAGCGACACTGACACCACAAATCAGGATAAAAAGTCGTTTGAAAAATATGCCAAAGAAAATCCATTGTATGCATACATGAATCCTGCTATTTTCCCTGACAAAGACGGAAAATATTTCCCGGGTCAGGGCGCTACAGTTGGGTTCTCAATGATTAAAGATACTGCAAGGGTTAACCGCATGCTCAAAGAGGTGAAAGGCGTATTTCCACGCGACCTTAAACTTGCCTGGACTGTAAAACCTGAGAAAGACAGACCAGAAGTACTGGAGCTGGTTGCCTTAAAGGTGACAAGCCGCGATGGCAAAGCGCCACTTGGAGGTGATGCCGTTGTTGATGCCCGCCAGGATTACGATCCAAACGGCCGTGTTGAAATTACCATGCTGATGAATTCAGATGGTGCCAAAACATGGAAAAGACTAACTGCTGACAACATTGGCAACCAGGTTGCGATCGTTCTCGACGGTTATGTATATTCTGCACCACGGGTTAACGATGAGATTCCAAACGGAAGATCATCTATCACCGGTAACTTCTCAGTTGAAGAAGCCCTTGACCTTGCAAATATCCTTAAGGCTGGAAAATTGCCTGCACCTGCGCGTATTGTTCAGGAAGAGATTGTTGGTCCTTCACTCGGACGTGAATCAATCAATTCAGGCCTTGCTTCTTTTGTAATTGCATTCGTTTTGGTACTGCTATACATGGGATTCTATTACAGCCGTGCCGGCTGGATTGCTGATATCGCACTCGTTGCCAACATATTCTTTATTTTCGGAGTACTGACTTCATTAGGGGCTGTGCTGACCTTACCCGGTATCGCAGGTATTGTGCTTACCCTCGGTATGGCGGTTGATGCGAACGTTATTATTTATGAACGTATCCGGGAAGAGTTAAGAGCCGGTAAAGGATTGAGGCTGGCCATCGAAGACGGATACAACAATGCTTATTCGGCAATTATCGACGGTAACGTCACTACCCTGCTCACGGCTATTGTTCTTTACATTTTTGGTTCAGGACCTATCCAGGGATTTGCCACTACCCTGATCATCGGTATCATTACTTCGCTTTTCACCGCGATCTTCTTTTCCAGGATTATTTTTGAGCGCATGCTTAGTAAGAACAAATCGATTTCTTTCGACAATAGCATGACACGCGACGCATTTGCCAATGTAAACATTGATTTTATCGGCATCCGCAAGATCCTCTACCTTGTATCAGGTGTTATTCTTTTCATAGGTGTTATTTCTTTGGCAACCAAGGGTCTGAATTTCGGTGTTGATTTTACCGGAGGTCGCACCTATGTTGTTCGTTTCGACAAAGAGGTTTCGACCAATGAGGTTAGGGCATCCCTTACCAAACAACTGGGTGAAGCCCCTGAAGTAAAAACTTTTGGTGCAGATAACCAGGTTAAAATTACCACAAAGTATAAGATTGAAGAGGACAACCGTACAACCGACTCCCTGGTTGAAACAAAGTTGTTCGAAGGTGTAAAACAATTCTACACCACTTCAATGACACGTCAGGAATTCACCTCAGATGATGAAGCCAAAGTACTTGGAAGGCTGAGTTCTCAGAAAGTAGGTCCAACCATTGCCGATGACATTAAGCAGGGAG
>JAAXUD010000881.1 GCA_013336205.1 Lentimicrobium sp.
GAATTTAAATGGCCAATTTCTGAAATCAAACCTTTACTAACGGCAAGATCAGACTCAAAGGTTGAAACGGAGTTGGTTATGGTTCCGTTGATTATCAGGAATTGTTTCATATCAGATTCTTTTAAACCCAGATTACGCAATAGGTAATTGAAAGGGGAAGGAATACTCCTTGGAATAGTTCCATAAACCGGAGAACCATGCTCGTCGTTTTTTATTGAGTGCTATTTTGAGAACAAGTGTGCCGTTTACTTTTTCAAAATAAGCGCCTATAGCAAAGGTTCTATACCGGAGTGTTGATAATGTTTTTTGTGTTTTCTCCTGCAAAACAAACATCCTGAAGAGCGCCATTAAATTGTAAGCAATCATAGCAAAAGTTAAAGCTGCCTCCGTGGCATAGAAACCTTTTAGGTTAAAACTGTCAAATCCAAAATCATATTTTAATTCCTTGATTCTGTTTTCGGCATCGCCTCTTCCCCGGTAGAGCCGCCAAACCTCAGGCGCAGGTAATTTTATATTGGTTACATAGGCTGAGTATCGATAGTTTCTGTAAATTTCTTCTTCGGGAAATAAGCTTAGCTGCTTGCCTGTAGCTTGTGGCCGATCTTTTATTTTTTGTCGTACTATCACTATTCTTCGTGGCCTTTCCCAGGATTTGCTTTGATAGGTCTGCTCACAGATTTCTATTCCTGTATCTAATATCACCCAATTTTTACAGTCATGGATCAGGTGTTGAATGGGATGGGTAAACTTCACAGCTACAACATAATCCATCACTTTTTCTTCCAGATAACTCAGTATTTCTGATTGAAAGAAACCACTGTCCAGACGTATCAGCCCAATAGTTTTGTTTTTAAGTTTGGATAAAGTGTCTTCTAAAAAAGAAAGAAAATTGTTGGCTGATGAAGTGTTCCCGCTTCGTAACCACATATTGGCAACTAATTTAACATCGGCAATAAATGCAATCAGTGGATGATGACTTGCTCTGCCTTTCTTAGCTGGATTATAGCCTTTTTTAGCACCTTCCTGTTCGCCATACCGGGTCATTACCGAGGAATCAATATCCAGGGTGAAGTTGTCAAACTTAACATTGTCAAAAATCCATGAGTAAAAATAGTCACTTACCTTTTGGTTTGTGGCTTGAGTGAATTTTGAGAAAAATCGTTTATAGGTATCTTGTCCGGGTGTATTCTGCCAGTCAAAAATCTTTCCCAGAGCTGCATCATGCCGAGTGACTTCGGTGTGCAAAAAACGGTTGGCTCCACACCAAATACTGGTAATAAAGCTTTCGATAATGACAGGAGTTTTATATCCGCGATTTGAACCTGAAACCGGCAGATCCGGATTGTTCTCAATCAACTCCCGAAAACCAATATTTTGCAACATTTGCTTCAAAAAAACCATTCCGCCCCATGGTGTAATCTCTTTGCAGGTATAGGCTATATCAAATTCCATAGGCTATTTTTCTCTATTGCTACGCATTAGGATTTCTTGGCATGAATTTACTAAATATTTCTATCGCGGAATCTGGGTTAAACCAAACTATTACAAGGTACTTATCTGGTAATATGTTACTGAAAACAATGCTATCAGTTGTTAGCATATTAAGAACAGGCAAGGATGAAATCTTATCCTCGAG
>JAAXUD010000358.1 GCA_013336205.1 Lentimicrobium sp.
AGAAACCGTAAGCTGCCGATTTATTTTGAAAGGAATAATTTACCGGCGTTTTCCGGCTTTATAGCTTATTAAAAGATTTGTGTAACCGGATGCAATATAATAAAACAAGCCTGTAAATCAATGATTTACAGGCTTGTTTTTGTGGAGCGTAGGGGAGTCGAACCCCTGACCTTTAGACTGCCAGTCTAACGCTCTAGCCAACTGAGCTAACGCCCCGGTCATCAGATACCTTAATACCGGATAAGGGATTGCAAATTTATAACTTTTTACTAATTTAAAAAGAATTATTTTCTGTAATTCTTTCGCATCTTTGCAGTGTCGAGAAACGTTCAACACCATGGAAAATCTGCGTTTGTTCGCTGCTATTAAAATTGAACCGCAGGAGCAGTTTACCAACACTTACAATTTCCTGAGACAGGCCCTTGATTTCAACATCATTAAGTGGGTTGATCCGGAAAATATTCACCTGACCCTTAAATTTATTGGTGATACCAACCCGGATGAAGTTCCCCATATAGTATCTGCCCTTAGCAGCGCCTGTGAGGATATCGGGCCGTTCGAATTAAAAATTGCCAATACAGGCGTTTTCGGGAGCAATTACAATCCAAAGGTTATCTGGTTTGGCATCGAACACAATGCCATGCTTGATAAACTGGCACAGAATGTCTCATCGCAACTCGAAACAGTAGGTATTCTGGGGGACAGGCAAAATTTTGTCCCTCATCTCACCATCGGAAGAATAAGGGAGATCAGGGACAAAAAGTATTTTCAACAACTTATGAATCGGTTTCAGGAAATTGAACTTCAAAATCAATCAGTTACTGGTTTCGAATTGTATGAAAGTGTGTTGCGCCGCGAAGGACCACTATACAATGTGATTGAATCCTACGCCTTCTGATCAGATTTCAGGGTTCGCAACCTGCGCAATCTTTTGTTCAGTTTTATGCTTTTTTGATATCCTTATTTCAAGGATATAGTCAACAATCAGTGCGATACCTCCGAAAAGGGAAACCAGCGAAAAATAAGCAGCCTCGCGTTCCATCACACCCGTTGAAACCAGAATATTGGCAAGAATAAGTCCCAAACCTATTCCGGTAAAAAGAAGTCCGTATTTCAGTGAGGAGAAATCATCAGATTTCTTTTCGAATGACATAGGGTCGAGTCCGCGATCGAGCAGCGCCATTCTTTCTTTTCTGCGGATAAGCAGGTACACAATGCCATATATGGTGGCAAATACTGTGGCCGGAATCAGAAATTCGTTCATAGGTTCGGATTTTAGATTGTTATTTTGTTCGTTGCAGTTTTGACGCACTCCCTGAATACAGGTTACAATAATTTGCTTTTCTGAACGTAAATTACTGTATATTAGCATTTGAATTGATTGCGGATTTCGGATTGCGGATTTCGGAGTTATCTGAATTCTGTTCCGACAACTATCGGACCTCAGACTTCCAACCTCTGACTTCCGACTTCTGACTTCAATGATTTGTTGGCATATTACCGAAGGTTTGTAACCGATGAACAGCATTCACGTCTAAGGTGTAAAGATGAACCAGCCAGACGACAATCTACTTATACAGAAAATACTTGAAGGCAATACCGGTGCCTATTCGGTTATTGTTGACAAGTACAAGGATCTTGTATATTCGGTGGTGCTAAAAATTGTGAAGAGCAGGGAGGAGGCAGAAGAAACTGCTCAGGATACCTTTCTAAAAGCGTACCATGCGCTGCCTGCCTTTAAACGCGAAGCCAAATTCAGTACCTGGTTGTTCAGAATTGCCTATAACACTGCAATTTCAAAAACAAGGCGCAAGCTGGTTACAACACTGGCAATTGACGATAAATTGATTGAGAACTACAGTACCGATGAAATAAGAGAAAACATCGGTCAGTTGGATGAAGAAGAACAGATTAAGGTATTACAGAAGGCTATTCAGTTGCTGGGTAATGAAGACCAGTTGCTGATTAACCTTTTTTACAGGAACCGGCAAAGTGTGGAGGAAATTGCTTCGATAACAGGTTTGTCTGAAGCCAATGTAAAAGTGAAATTGCACCGGATACGCAAAAAACTTTATGTTGAAATGGAATCGCGTATAAAAACCGGTATACCACAATTACGTAATTAATGATTAATTTTGCAGACATGAAAACCAACCAACATACAGATCACCCTGAAGATCAGTTTCTACTTGATCTTATCGGGAAAATGCCGGTTGAAAAAGCACCTGAAGGTTTTACAGCCGGCATCATGCAGCAGGTATATTCAGGTTATGAACCCATTGGGGAATCACAGGAATACAGGAAGCAGATGTTATGGGCTTACCTAGCAATCGGTGTTGCCCTGGTAATTTTCCTTATCATGTTGTTCGCCCAATGGCCGTTTCTTAAAATAACACTTCCAACCGACCAGGGAGTTCTCCGTAATTTATTGCATGCAGGACTGGGATTTTTCGATGGTTTCAGCAAAGTGCTCTTTTTTATAAAGGGATCATCCAGCATTATTTTAATATTTCTTGCGCTGACCCTGTTGCTGATTTTTGAACGACTTTTCAGAAAAGGTTTTTCTCACGATCGTTCATTTCTTCTGTAAAACTTAACAATGATTCCGGAAGAAATCAGGCAGAACCTTGATAGCTGGTTTTCAAAAGAAGTCTCACCTTCCACTTATATAAAATCCCTGACTGCTGTTACGGGTGGTTCCATTAATGAAGCATTCCGCATAGACACAACCTCCGGTACTTTTTTCATCAAGTTTAACCTTGCAAAAAAGTTTCCCGGCATGTTCGGGGCTGAAAAAAGAGGCCTGGAAATACTCAGAGAAGCAAATTGTATACAGGTACCCGAAGTGCTTACATTTGCCGAAACCGGCAGGTATGCTTACCTTATACTTGAGTATATCAGCAGCAGAGAACCTGTTAAAGATTTCTGGCAAATCTTTGGTCAGCAGCTGGCATCCATGCATAGGAAAACCTCAGGGGTTTTTGGCCTGGATCATAACAATTATATTGGTTCACTGGCACAAAGCAACAAAAACCATGAAAACTGGATTGAATTTCTGGTATCGGAAAGGCTTGATCCTCTAGCGAAAATGGCCTTTGAAGATGGTAAGTTCCATAAAGCAGATATCCGGCAGATTGAAAAGCTTTATAATAAACTGGAAAGCTTACTCCCTGTTGAAAATCCGTCACTGCTTCACGGTGATTTGTGGAATGGAAACATGATGACCGGAAAAGATGGAAACCCCTGTATTTTTGATCCGGCCGTTTATTTTGGTCACAGGGAAACAGATATTGCCATGACCCGGCTTTTCGGAGGATTTCCTGATTCTTTTTACGAATCATACAACCATTGGTGGCCACTTGAAACCGGCTGGAAAGAAAGAATTCCGCTCAACCAACTTTATCCTTTGCTGGTTCATGTCAATCTTTTTGGAGGAGGTTATATGAGCCAGGTAAAGCAGATAGTTGCAAAATTTGTATAACCACGGCCAAATTAAGCTATTTGAAAAAGAAAATCACTCAGTTTACTTTACTTTTCCTTCGCGGCGTTCAGCCCATAGCTGACCGAAATTCTTTTCGCTGAGCAACGGCATTTTGCGGCGCGGACCCCAGGATTTGCCAAAAACTTTACCAAGAATCAGATTCTTAAGTTTTCCACTCCCTGTGTCCATCCATTTACGGTTTAACATAATATGTTTCCAGGCGAACATGGATACCGCATCAAAAACTGAGAAATATTTCTGTTTTACACTGTCATTGCGGTTATAAAGCAACAGTTCATGCAGATTGATTTTTACCGGGCATACTTCGGTACAACTTCCGCAAAGGCTTGAAGCAAAACTCAGGTGTTTATATTCATTCATTCCCTTTAGCCAGGGAGTAATTACAGCTCCAATGGGTCCGGAATAGGTTGTTCCATAAGCATGTCCGCCGATGGTTTTATAAACAGGACAGGTATTCAGGCAGGCACCGCAACGTATGCAACTAAGTGCCATGCGCTGATGCTTCCGGGCAAGTACCTCACTTCGCCCGTTATCGATAAGAATAACATACATTTCAAGCGGGCCGTCGGTTTCACCACTTTGCCGCGGGCCACTGATTATACTGTTGTAGGCGGTAACATGCTGCCCGGTTCCGTGGGTTGCCAGCAATGGCCAGAACAGATCA
>JAAXUD010000359.1 GCA_013336205.1 Lentimicrobium sp.
GCTATGAGTACACCCTGGCTTTTTGCACTCGCCAGTATGGAGGTTTTTAAAGGCCCGGGTGGTAATGAAGTGGATGGAATGCGCTATGTTTCAATACTAATCGCAGCAGTGCTGATTCCACTGTCGTTCTGGTGGTTTTTTAAATTGCGTGAGCCCGGGTTTAAAAAAGTAGAGGAAACTCAGAAAAAAACTCCGTTCTGGACAGATATGAAACGCACCGCCAACAACAGGAATTTTATTATGCTGACCCTGACCATTTTCACGCTGGCTATGGGTTTTAATTTTGTGAGCCTGCTTGGATCTTACATTCCTATCTTTTATATTTACGGAGGCGACAAAGTTGCCGGAGCCACACTCCTTGGGATCAACGGTACGGTATGGGCCGTTACTGGTGTATTGGCTGTTTTCCCGCTCAACTGGATAAGTCCGAGGCTGGGAAAGCGCAAAACCCTTACTATTGCTATTTTACTTATGGTTGCGGCACAAGCGTCTAAAATCGTATGCTACAATCCCACCTATCCTTACCTGGTACTTATCCCCACTATTCTGCTTTCTGCCGGTATGCTGTTTTTCTTTACACTGGGAGCTTCTATGGTGGGCGACATCTGCGATGAAGATGAACTGAACACCGGGAACCGCTCTGAGGGAAGTTTTTATTCGGTATTCTGGTGGTTTATTAAAATGGGAACAGCGCTCGCCAGTTTAATTGCCGGAGCATTGATTGTATTTACCCTTTTCGACGAAACACAGGTAACCAAAGTGGATAGTTTGCAGGGTAATATCAGGGAGCTTCGCAGTAAGATCGAATACTGGCAGGGAGATCAGGGCCTTACCGGAACTAGTACAAGTGTATTGGAAAACACAAAAAAACAAGTTACAGAAGCCATCGATGAATCGAAACTGTATTTGACCGTTCTGGAAAAAGAGTCTGTTAAAAAACAGGAAGAGACCTATCAGCTTGAAGCTGAATATAAAAACCAGCGAAAAGATAAGTTGTCAGCAGCTATGGTGGCTTCAAAATCAACAATAAAGGAATTAGAGATGTTGAATACGCGCCTGGGAAATATCAGGACTCAATCTCCTGACTCATTAACAAAGACGATTATTACCGAAGCCATACCTTTGATACTTCAGCCAAAGCTTGAAAAAGCAAGGATGAACTCATTTGAGCTATTGGCTCACCTGGAAGGAAAGTCGCTTGAATCAGATAAAAGTCAGGATCATTTTATCGAAATTATTCAAAACAGCAAGGGTGTTGATAAGAAACTTGCCGGCATTAACACAGCAATGCCCATGGATCAGCTGGATAAGGAGCTTGGCACTATCGAAACCGAACTTGTACAGCTTACCAAACAATCGCCTTATACCTTGTTAATGATGCGCGTGGTAGAGATCGGCCTTCCTATGTTATTGAGCATTTTTTCCATTTTCTTTGTTCTTCGCTATTCATTAACTGAGAAACGGAGCCTTGAAATTAAAAATCTTCTAAAACAGAGAAATGCCGGACAACCGAATGAGGCTTATAATAGCATGCATTAAATAATCTATTAACAAAATTGTTAAATTCAAAAATGAAATTCAATATCAAAGAAGGTAGCTTTTATCTTAACGATAAAAAAGTGTTTCTCATTTCCGGAGAGATTCATTATTTCAGGATAAAGCGGGAGCTGTGGGATACACATCTGGAAGCGGCAAGAGAAGCAGGCCTGACCACAATAAGTACATATATTCCATGGGCCTGGCACGAATCGGAAGAAGGTACCTTTGATTTTGAGGGTACATCCATTCCGGAGCGCGACCTCAAAGGCTGGCTTGCCAAATGCCAGGCACACGGTTTAAAATGTATCTTAAAACCCGGACCTTTTATTCTTGCTGAAACCCGCGGCGCCGGATTGCCTGATTGGTTTCTGGCTCAATTTGAAGAAGAAGTCAAAATGCGCAACAGCAAAGGTGAAAAAGTGGCGAGCGATGGCGTGAGCCTGTTTCATCCGATTTACCTTGAAAAAGTGGCGCTCTGGTACGACCAGATCATGCCTTTTATAGCTGAACGCCAGCTATCAGCGGGTGGACCCGTTATCATGATGCAGATATGCAACGAAATCGGTGTTTTCTCATGGCTGGCTCATCAGGGCGATTACTGCCCGATTGTGAAAGAGCGGTTCAGTGCCTATTTGTCCGATAAGTTTAAAAGCATCGGCGAAGTGAACAGTTTGTGGGGAACAGATTACAAGGATTTTAGCAGCGTTGAATTGCCACCTGACGGCAATCTGCCCTATGCTTCAAAAGAAGATCGTGGCCGTGATTATGAATGGCATCACTTCTGGAGGACTTATTACGGCGATTATCTTCGCTTGCTTACCGGCATGACCCGGGAAAGAGGGGTAAGCCTTCCGCTTTACCACAACCTTCCGGGCTGGATTTACGGGAATGGCTATGAATTCCCGGTCAACATCACCATGTATGAAGATCTTTTTGAAGATAAGAGTGAAATCATCTTTGGGGTGGATCATATTCCGGAATTCTTTTCGTACCGAAACCTGCACGACGACCGCATTATCAATGATATTACCCTGGCTATGCAGGGGAATAAGCCTTTGTTTGCGGCTGAGTTTCAGTGTGGCTCCCGCGAACATCATGTGGAGACAAATCCACGTGAGATGGAGCTTTTTTATAAAGCGAGCATTGCCAATGGCCTGGTCGGATGGAATTATTATATGTTTTCACAGGGCCGCAACCTCAGACACAAAGGTTACTCCGGGGATACTTTTTACTGGTTCAACCCGCTTACACCCGAAGGTGAACGTACCAGTGCTTTCCCTCTGGTGAAAAGGATGAATCAGATCCTGAAAACTTCTGAAAGCCTGATAGTTGAAGCAAAGCGAAAAGCAGAAGTTTGTGTGCTGTTCTATCCTCCTTATTATGCCACAGAGCTTGAGCGGCCCGAAACCGGGGCTTCCGGACTTAAATTCAGGGCCTCTGCCATACGGAGGCCGGCTTATTTTGATGGCTTGCTGAAAGTACTTCAGATTCTGAATATTGACTATGATATGGTAGATCTGAATAAAGCGACAGCCAATACTTTGAAAAAATACAAGCAGGTTTGGGCTTTCAGCACCGATGAAATGAATGCAGCTGCGCAGCAAACCATGGTAGATTATACCAACGCAGGTGGTAATCTGGTGATTTTCCCCTATCTGCCTGATCGGGAAATGTCGCAGAAACCCTGCACCATTCTCCGCGATGCACTGGCGATATCTCCATCAGGGACCGAGACTATTGATTCGCCCCTGATAGATGTTTATAACCTGAAAGACATCAAATGCGCCAATCCCCAGCTGATTTTTTCTGAAGAATCATTGGCCGGCGCAGAAATTATAGCCCGTACCATCCGGGGTTCAGCCTGTGGATTCTCCAAACCACTCGGAAAGGGGACTGTGATTCACCTGGGAACCTGGATTGGATTTGATACCGAAGGACATAAGCCGGTTTATGAGGCCATTCTGGGAAAATCATCCGCAAAGCTGAGACAGGCAGACGCTGATAATTACCACATCAATGTGCGGGAACGTTTCACGAACGACCATTCCGCCATTCTTTTTGCAGGAAATTATTACAATGAAGAACATACAGGGAAAGTAAGCTATACCCATCCTGAAACAGGCGAAATAATTTCAATTCCCTATGCGCAGAAAGAAACCCTGTGGCCCGCTCTTTATGCTGTCTTAAGCCCGGTGTGCCTCGAAATCGCCGACGGTTTAAAAATACTGCACTGTACATCGGATATACTTGGCATCACTGAAAAAGCCGGCCAGCTTGAAATCACTGTTTTCGGTGACCGGGATATGATGGGGGAGATTGTTTTTGAAGGTAATAGGGTGAAAGATCTTTCTGCTGCAACAATAGATGGAAATGTTGTACAACTGATTTCTGACGGTAAACGACTTTCAATCACCTACAGCCACAAGCATAGGGAGGAAATGGTTATAAGAATAGTTGTGAAAGGGTGAATGGGAGACTCTATATAATCCGGTTTTTAATTATACCGAATCCGGTACAATTAAAAATTATGCCTTAGTAACAATTTCGTCAACCCACTTTTCAAAGGGGTAGAATTCGACTCCTATCTATTGGCTGCCGGTAGAAACTCATTTTCTCTTTCTCCTGCT
>JAAXUD010000360.1 GCA_013336205.1 Lentimicrobium sp.
GTGCTCTTCCGATCTTAGCTTCGCTCCCAAAATCGTTACTTCCCTTAGCCGATGTTAATGAGTAAGCTTCGTCAATAAATAAAACACCATACATGGCCGAGTCAATCACCTCATTGGTTTTGATGGCAGTCTGGCCAACAAATTCAGCGACAAGATCGGCGCGGGTGGCTTCCACCAGGTGTCCTTTGGGTAAGAGGTCAAGCGCCTTGTAAATCCGTCCTACAAGTCTTGCCACGGTCGTTTTTCCGGTTCCCGGAGGGCCGAAGAAGACGCTGTGCAGCGTTACCTCATCTGCCTGATGGCCATTGGCAATCAATCGCTTTTGTGTTTTAATAAAATTGATCAGTGTAAGGATATTCTGTTTTATCTCATTAAGTCCGACCAGAACATTCAATTCAGCCATAATTTCCTCAACAGTTTCTACATGCTGGTCTTCAAATTCATCTTTGACAGCATTAGTTACATCATCGGCTGTAATGGTCAGCAACTCCTCATCTGATAAATTGTCAATGTCGCGGACTCCCAGACGGGCGCTCTGGTACCTGACGACTTCTTCAAAAAGATTGTGCGCCATACGGGCATTTCCGAACTGCTTGTCCTTTGATTCGTATAGGAATCCGAAGTAACGCTTAACCTTTGAAACAGCGTCGGGATTGAGCGTAAATCTTTTCTCACTGCAGATCACATCAAAGATAAGCGTAAGCTCTTCCGGAGAATAGTCACGGAAATAAAAATAGCGGCTGAACCGGTGTTTCATACCCGGGTTCGAATTAATAAACCGTTTCATTTCTTTCTCATATCCCGCCACAATAACAATAAGGTTGTGCTTGTGATCTTCCATCCTTTTTACCAGGGTATTGATGGCTTCTTCTCCAAAATCGCTTCTGGCATCGGAAGGAACCAGGCTGTAAGCTTCATCGATAAAAAGTATCCCATCAAGGGCAGAGTCGATAACTTTATTGGTCTTTATTGCTGTCTGGCCAACAAATTCACCCACCAGCGCTGATCGGTCAACTTCTACTACATGTCCTTTTTTCAGGATACCCAGGGCTTTGAAGACCCGCCCCATCAACCTGGCTATTGTGGTTTTTCCGGTTCCCGGAGGTCCGGCAAACACAGTATGAAGAGTGGTATTGCCAATGGCAAAGCCTCGTTCACGGCGTTCTTCTTCAACTTTTATAAACTTAATCAGGGCGTCAATGTCCTGTTTGATATTTTCAAGACCAGTAAGTTTATTGAGTTCTTTTAACAGAAACTCCATCGATTCCGGAGTGCCGTTTTCAGGTGAAACATCCTTATTTACCGGCGGGCTATAATGTCCAACCAGGCTGTCTTTTTTGGAACTTACAGCTTCCTTTAAGTTTCCTTTAATCGTTTCATTTTCAGGGTCAAGGGCCAGTGCCTTGTTATAATAATTTATGGCTGTTTCGTAATCACCGGCTTCATCATAGGCATAGGCAATGTTATTCAGCACTACGGCTGAGTCCAGTTTCTTCAGGATTTTCTTTCCCACCTTTTCTGTAGCAACAATAATTTCATTGGTTGGCAACTGATTTGAAATAACCTGGTTTACCAGGTTCCCAAAAATGATTTCATCAGAAGGGCACAATTCAAAAGCCTTTCTGAAACAGTTGATTGCTTCTTCTTTCTGATCGGTTATATCAAGTGAAACACCCAGGGAATTAATGGCTGTAAAATTATCCGGGTCTGTTTTTAATACCTTCCTGAAATATTCAATGGCTTTCCTGTGCTCATTTTCATTGGCCAGGGCTCTCCCTTTTTCAAGCAGTGTTTCTGCCTCCGGATTTGGTTCATCGACAGGACTGATGGTGGATTCATGCCGGTTTCCGGCGCCATCTGCCGGTTCATCGTCATCAGTTGCTTTAAACGTAGTAAAAACAAAAACCCACATATCATCCGCAAAGAACAATTCACTCACATCATTACCGGCAGCTGACTTTTCTTTGATCAATTCTGTGTCAAACGATGTTCTGCTTGCCCAGCTTTGGGTTTTAAAGCCGGAATTCTCTGACATCACCAGCGCCCACTCTTTGTTGCCATAGGCCAGTGCGGTTATATCTTTGCCATTGTTCCATCCTTCATTGATGGCTGCTTCCGGAAATTCATCATAAACCTTATAAGTCTGGTTTGTAAATTTCATCCCTTTTGACATAACCACCGCCCAGCGATCAACACCATAGGATATTCCGGTAATTGCATAACCATCTGTGATGCCTTGCTTTATCTCTTTTTCAGGAAAACGGCCACTTGTTCGCCATATCTGATCTGTGAAGCCGGTTTTTTGCGCCTGTATTGCTACCCAGCGATCAAAAACATAGGAAATGAAAATTATATCAAAACCTTCGTCCCAGCCTTTTTTAATATCTTCGGCCGGAAATTCGGCATTGGTTGCCCAGCGCTGAAGTCCATAGGTAGTTTTGGTTGAACTGTTGAGTATCCATTTGCTTTCACCAAAAGCAATTCCATTAATCTGTTCATTCTTGTCCCATGCCGCAGTTATTTCTTTCTCGGGAAACGCTTCTGTAATCCGGTATACGTTCGATTGCATACTGTTATTGTTTTTCTGATACGGTTTAAATCATTATAAATGAATCGTTTAGTAACGCCGTCTGCCAATGAGTGCCATAGTGGCAATGAAAAAAGCTATTAAACCAATAATTGCAATCAGTATTCCAGCTGAAATGTAGAAGGCGACAACCACAGCCATTGTATTGATGATAAATAGCATGCCTATCCTGAGCAGTCCTGCAAATGGGCCAGCAATGGTTAATGACTCCAGAACAAGCGCAATGATTAAGAGGATAATAATCATGGAAATCGACCAGAGAACCCAATGGACAGGTAGGGTAAAACCTTGCGGGATAAGCCGGGCTCCCTCGTTGAAAAACCATTCTGTTTCTCCGGTATCCCATAGTGAGCCTCCGATAATCATAAGTCCCAGCATGATGCCGGGCGCAATCATCCACCATTTTGGATAAGTGACAGGAAAGTAACTGCTGAAGAACTTAATCCGCTGGTTTATGGGAGTGCCTTCACTCTTGGAGCCGTAAGCTTCCCTCGGGTCTTTCCTGCCAATGCGTGAAAACCAATTGTTTATTTCCTCCCTGTTTCTGATTGCCAGCACCAGGATTACGGTAAACAGTGCGACAAAAAGCCAGTTTTTAAACTTGTTAAACTGAAAAATCTGCCCCAGCCAGTTGAAAAACCTGAAAATTGTTTTGTTGTTGCCAATTCTGTAACAGTTTGATTCGAGGGTACTGGCTTTAATAAAGCCAGTTTGTCCCTGTTGGTTTTTTACTTCAAGCCATTCACCATTTAAAGCTTTCAATGCAACAACTGAGTCTCCCTCTTTGAAAACGAATTGCGTATTTGGACTGTTCACACTGTCGCGGATCATTAATTCCTCATAACCTACGATAAACTGATCACCCGGTTTTATTGTTGATTTCCGGTTTTCAGCCATTCGGCTGCGGTATTCATTGCGGTCTTCAATGGCAAAGTCTACTGCATTTATAGTGATTGGGTTGCCAAAGATGCTTTCCAGTTCGTTTAAAGTCAGCGCTCTGTCGAAGAAAAGGAGTTCGTCCATCTGCCCATTGAAACCTCCGATGATCAATTCCGACTGGTTGAGGCCAAAGCGGGCCCGGCTGCCAAAGACTTCATTGTTGACGATCAAGCGCGCCTGCTCATTGGGGTTATCATAAATTACAGCGATAAAAGTCCATTGATCTTTCAGTACTGCTGATCCGCAGATTAAGTCATCTTTACCTGCGCTCGCCGACCAGCGTTGCGCTCCATTGTTATAATCTGTCAGAATGCCTCTTGTTTTATGATCACCACTATTGAGTGGCGCCATATTTTTATAGGTTTCGTTTGCTTTTATCCAGAAACAGATTGTAATTACCGGGAATGTTTTAGGAGAAATATCGATGGGTAATTTAATATAGCCCGCTTCTTTACCTGATTTCGCCAAAAAAGAGGTGGCGGCACCCTCCATTCCCTTTCGGTCTTTTAATGCGGTTACCCCGAAGGATTTACCTTTCAGGCTATCATTCATAATTTCTTTGGCATTCCCGTTCAGCGGGTAATGCGCAACCGGGCCTGAAACTGGTAATTGAGCCGCCAAAAAGAAGGGTAAAGTC
>JAAXUD010000882.1 GCA_013336205.1 Lentimicrobium sp.
TCCGCATTTTTCAGGAAAACAAGACGGACTTCACCGAATGCTTACAAATATAGAAATGATTATCTTCGTATTATAACTAATATCAGAAAAAACATGGAAGCGCAACAATTGGAAATTGATTATTGCGGGATGTTTCAAGATAAACGTCTCGAAAAAAGGGGCTCGAAATCTTAACTAAAATGGAATCAGACCAAACTGCCATATTGAATCAATTGGCTGTTAGTCATGCAGATAACATGGCCTATAGTCGGTTTTTCAATAACGAATCGATAGACCTTTCCTCCTTGATAAAAAGTTCACAGCGAAAAGTAAAAGATGTAAGTAATGGCAAGCATGTTCTATGTATACAGGACACGAGTGAGATAAACTACATGAAACACCTCAAATTTTTTCACACAGAGGATCAGGATTTGGGGCCAGTTAACTATGACAGGGGTATCGGTTTTTTCGTACATCCTATGCTGGTTGTTGACACGAACGGGTATTTTCCATTAGGTTTTTCCTTCGTTCATTGCTGGAACCGTTGTTTTGAGAAACGGAACAAACGTCAAAGGAAATACAAACATCAACCAATTGAAGAAAAAGAATCGTATCGTTGGATTTCGACAGGGAATGAGAGTATAAACCTTTTAAAAGACAGCGTAGCCCATATGACTATCATCGCTGATCGGGAAAGCGATATTTATGATGAATTTATTGAATTAAAGGGCAATCATTCCGATTTATTAATACGGTCAAAGGAGAACCGGGAATTATATGGCGAAGGAAAAAGGTTATATGAATATTTATCAGCACAGCCAATCTCTGGCAGTTATAAAATACTGGTAAATAGCGACAAACGAATAAACAGAGAAAGTCGGGAGGCGATCATAGAGGTAAAGTATTGTAGCGTAAAAGTAAAACGACCTAAGAATCATATCGACAAGAGTTTGCCTGATTATATTGAGCTTTGCGCTATTGAAGCCCGTGAAAGTTCCAAAACAATTCCTCCAGGTGAAAGCCCAATATTATGGAGGTTGCTGACCACGCACCAGGTAAATGATGTATCAACAGCAATACTGATGGTTACCTGGTATAAAACAAGATGGCTAATCGAGGAATTGTTTCGTTTACTAAAACGACAGGGAATCGACGTAGAATCGAGCCAGTTGGAAAGCGGAAAAGGATTAAAGAAATTGACGGTTATGGCCCTACAGGCAGCATTAAAAATATTACAACTTAGACAAGACAGGGATGGGTTGTGTTCTATTAGTGCCTATATTGTTTTCAGCAAACAGGAAATTGAATTTGCAGAAACGGTATATATAGCTAAGTATGAAGGAAAGACGCAATTACAGAGGAATCCTCACCCTGAAGGGACACTTGCAAGGATGTCATGGATAATTGCCCGAATAGGCGGTTGGAAAGGGTACCAAAGTACAGGAAGACCTGGTCCAATAACCTTAAAAAAAGGCCTTGATAAATTTAATCTAATGTACCAAGGCCTCGTTTTATCAGAACTCTACAAAGATGTGTATAAAGAGTAGTTTCGCGAAAGGGGGAATACAAGTCCCTATGTTTGTAATTTAATCCTGGCGTAAAGTAGCATAAGCCAGAAGAGTATTATTTTTGATTTAGGAATAAACAATAAAAC
>JAAXUD010000883.1 GCA_013336205.1 Lentimicrobium sp.
CAGGTAAAGAAGAATGAGGAATACAACAGTCTTATGCGCACCATCGACTCGCTTGACTACCTTATTTACCTTGAATCTAAAAAACTTGGCATTGAACCTGACAGTGCAGGTGCCTATAATTATCAGCGGGAACAGGAATGGAGTGAGATTTTTGAGGATAACCAGTGGAAATTTGTTAAGAAATCAGACTCGGCCAAACTAAACTATAACGGCACCTTCAAAGAGTCAGCCGAAAATCCGAACCTGAGCGAAAGAGCCGTTCAGCTGAACCGTAAAAAAGCATTTCTTCTGAACCAGATGTTTGACGAGATGTTCAACTCTCCCTTTGTTCCTAACATTGAAAGCCGCATCACCAAAGGACAGCTCGACACCCTTTTACAACAGACCCTGAGTGCAAAAGGCATAAAAGCCAGCTATGAATTCGGGGTTTTCAGCGAAGGCCGTAATATAATGGTGATCGAAAAAAATCCCGGATTTCATCAGGAGCTAATGGAAAAGGGGCTTTTCTTTCAGCTCTTCCCAGGCAACAATTACTCAGCACCCGATTTTCTGCTCATCTGGTTTCCTGAGCAAACAAAATATTTATTGGTGCAGATGAGTGGCATGCTGATAATCTCGGGCAGCTTAATGCTGATAATTATCATTTCCTTTGTCGTCGTAATTATGTCTGTAATCCGGCAAAAGAAACTGACGGAAATGAAGAACGATTTTATCAACAACATGACCCATGAGTTTAAAACGCCTATCTCCACTGTTTCACTGGCCTGTGAAGTGCTGAATGATCCGGATGTAAGTAAAACTGATGAGCTGGTTCATTCCTATATTGACATTATAAGCCAGGAAAACAAGCGACTGGGTGTATTGGCCGAAAAAATACTTCAGACAGCGATTCTTGAAAAAGGACAACTGAATCTCAGAAAGGAAAATATTGATCTTCATTTGGTTATCTCTGATGTTATCAGAAAAATTGCGATACAGGTTGAAATCAGGGATGGCAGTATTTCAACCGATTTCAGGTCGAAAAAACCGGAAATACTTGCCGATAAGGTTCACATTACCAATGTGATCAACAATCTGCTCGACAATGCAAACAAATACACCCCTAAAAAGCCTGTAATAACAGTGGCCACAGAAGATAAAGACGATGGGGTTCTTGTCAGTATTATTGATAATGGCATTGGTATCAGTAAAACCAATCAGAAAAAAGTTTTTGAGAAGCTATACCGTGTCCCTACCGGCGACGTTCATAATGTAAAAGGATTCGGCCTGGGGTTAAGCTATGTTAAATTTATTGTCGAGAAACATGGTGGCGAGGTGCAGTTAGAAAGTGAACCCGGCAAAGGCTCCACCTTCAGAATCTGGCTGCCGGCAGGGCTTTAAAGAAGCGAAAAAGACGGCTGCAATTAGGCCGCCTGATTTTTTATAATGGATTAAACTGAGCATGAAAAGAGCTTAACTATTACAATCATAAAGTGTTGAATTATGGAAAAAGATAAAACAAGGGTTTTACTGGCTGAGGACGACCGCAACCTGGGCAATATTCTGAAATCTTACCTTGAAGCAAAGGGATATTCAACAAAGCTTTGCATAAACGGGCAGGAAGCCTTTGACCTGTTCAGTAAAGAGCAATTTG
>JAAXUD010000884.1 GCA_013336205.1 Lentimicrobium sp.
AATAAATTTTTCAGGATTTTGCCTCTGGTTTTCCTGTTTATTGTTAAACCCGCCCTAAAGGACGGGCCTATTCATAGAGTTTAATAAATTTTAAATAGTCTCTTAATTATATATAAAATATGAAACAGTTGCTTTTTTGGGTATTGATGACATGTATGCTGTTTTTCGGCACATTGCAATGTTTATATTCACAGGAAGACCTTGATGCGAAACTAATCAAAAGGCAGGTTAACTGTCAGGATATCAGCGAGAACAGCTCGAACTTTATTGTTGACTATTATGAAAAAGGCAACATCGATTCCTGCTATGTCATTCTCGACTACTGGTCGCAGAAATGTGGCAATACCGAGCCGGTTTCGAGGGCTGATTTGCTGTTGGCTTTAGCATTGCATTCTTATACCGATGCATTGGTAAGTAACGATTACATTGATCAGATGCTTATTTATATGAACCGGGCTGAGCAAATTAAAAACCTAAGTTTGTATCGGGAGAGACAAGGTTTCAGTTACGATGACTTTGTTCCATTGGGCGGGGATTTTGATCAATGGACAAACCGGCTGGCCAAATCGCTGATGAATGAGTATGAAGCAGGTTCATCCGAATATCTTCTCTGCCTTTTCTATTCCGGTGAATGTGACTCTGCTTTTCAACTGCTGAAGGAACAGCCTTACCAGACAAGTTCAACCGGGAAATTATACGATAGCATTGTTCAGCAAACCATTAAAATCCCGGTACTTATATACCATTTTTACAGTGGAATCTGGATACCGACCTGGAATTTATCCGCCATGGGTATACATCCGGTAATTGGTATGGGTATGGGCGTTAAATCAGATCGCAATTCCTATGATTTCATAATTGACTTTAAATTTGTGGATACGCCCGATTACTATATGGCAAAAAGAAGCCGTACCAGTATAGCTGAACCAACCCGTCATTTTTTCGGAGGCTACATAGGAGTCGAATATAGCCGCGACATGGTACAAACCGAAAAAAATGAACTATTCTATACCATTGGAGCTGCGTACGATGGTTTTGATATGTTTGAAGATGATCATTACAATGATACGGAAACCTCAGGCACTGGCAGTTACAACTTTAATATGGGAGGCGGTTATCGTTTCTGTGTTGGAAACAGTTCATGGTTAAGTATTCAGGGCAGGTACAATGTGGTAGACTATACCATAACCGACAAATTCTTTCTGTCGGGGCACAATGTAACGATCAGATTGACTTATAGTTATCGATACAATGATTACCGGAATGACCGCTTGAAAAGACTGAGGTATTATTAGTAAGTCCGAATTATTCAATGCTCCTTTAATTATTTATAAATCATTGATTTATAAGGTATTATGCAAATTCGTTTTGTAATCATAAATCATTAAGAATCAATTCATTGCTGCCTGCCCCGCACACTTTTGCGGGGTCTCTGCGTCTTTGCCTGCCTGACTGCATGTGCCCTCAGGCAGACAGGCGTGATTCTTATAGTTGCCAGACTATTGATTATTGCAAAAACAATAAAAGCCGTGAGCAAATTCGTCACGGCTTTTATTTATCGATAATTTTATTACTATTTCTTTAACAATTCCAACATTTTCGAT
>JAAXUD010000041.1 GCA_013336205.1 Lentimicrobium sp.
CTGTTTTATGGTCGTACGACCATTCAATCACGGGTTTATAGCTGCGGTAAGCCAGGTTCATCAGCCACTTACTTATACTTTTCTTCTTTTCTTTTTCAGGTTTCAGGAAAAGAGAAGCGGCAACCGGGAGCCAGGTAAGACAGAGGATAATGGCACCAACCAGGGCGAAACTGAATGACAATGCCATGGGTCGGAACATCTTGCCTTCAACACCACTGAGCGAAAGGATCGGGATAAAAACCAGGAGTATAATAAATTGTCCGAAAATGGCAGAATTCATCATTTTTGAGGCGCCTTCAAAAGTTACTTTATCAATCAGGCGTTGTTTATCATCTCCATTGACAGCTGATAATTCATCCTTAACAACGGTGAGGCGCAATGCTATAAATTCTACAATAATTACTGCTCCGTCGATGATAATTCCAAAGTCGATGGCGCCTAGGCTCATCAGGTTGGCATCGATGCCAAAAATGTACATCATCGAAATGGTGAAAAGCAGCGAAAGTGGTATAAGTGAGGCGATGACCATTCCTGATCGGAAATTACCCAGCAGCAAGACAACCACAAAGATTACAATCAGGCAGCCCAGGATCAGGTTTTCAGAAACAGTGAAGGTGGTTTTGGCAATCAGTTCGCTCCGTTCGAGAACCGGGTTTATGAATACACCTTCGGGCAGTGTTTTCTGTAACTCAGCTACCCTGGCTTTAACTTCAGAGATTACCTTGTTTGAGTTTGCATTTTTTAGCATCATGATCTGGCCAAGGACTTTTTCGCCCTGCCCGTTGCCGGTGATGGCACCAAACCGGTTGGCATGCCCAAAGTGAACGTTGGCCAGGTCGCCTATCAGTATTGGAATGCCATTGGTTGTCCGAACCACAATTGATTCGATGTCTTTGAGCGAGGTAACCAGTCCTTCGCCACGTACAAAGTAGGTTTCCTGCTCTTTCTCAATATAAGCACCCCCGGCCACGCTGTTGTTGTTGCTGATTGCTTCATAAACCTCGCCAATGGTTATGCCCATCGCATTTAATTTCTCCGGGTTTATGGCTACTTCGTATTGTTTCAGATAACCGCCCCAGGTATTTATTTCTACCACTCCCGGAATGCCAGATAACTGTCGCTTCACTACCCAGTCCTGGATTGTGCGCAATTCCATAGGCGTATAACGATCTTCGTAGCCGGGTTTGGTGTCGAGGATGTATTGGTAAATTTCGCCAAGACCGGTAGTAATAGGGCCCATTTCCGGTGTGCCGAAACCTTCGGGAATATTGGCCGAGGCGCTCTTGATTTTCTCGGCGATCAGCTGGCGGGGCAGGTAAGTGCCGATTTTATCCTCGAACACGATGGTCACAACCGAAAGCCCGAATTTGGATATCGATCGTATCTCCTTTACACCCGGTAGGTTTGCCATTTCAAGCTCTACCGGATAGGTGATGAATTGTTCAACATCCTGCGTCGACAGATTCCCGGATGTGGTGATTACCTGAACCTGGTTGTTGGTGATGTCGGGAACCGCACCTACAGGGATCCGGGTAAGTGAATAAAGTCCAAATGCCGCAATTGACAAGGTAAATAAAAAAATAATCAGTTTATTGCGGATGCTGAAACGGATAATTTTATCTAACATATCAACAATTTATTGTGATAATGAAACACTTTGTCCTGCTTCCCGGAATAAGGCCAGGGAACTATCCAGCCTTTATTTGTATGGCTTTTATAATTTTTGCACTGGCAATCTGACTTTTTACTTAATCAGGCTTAACCCCTCAAGTGCTGATTTGTCGCCGGGTTTGTTAAGTATTGCTTTGCCAAACAGAATTTTCGCTTCACGAAATTTTCCCAGCTGGTAGTTGGTCCAGGCAGTCATTATTAAGGCGTCGTAATCAAAAGGATAGAGGTTAACGATTTTCTCAAAATATTTATAGGCATTCTGATAGTCTTTGCGGCCATAATAGATCAGGCCCATTCTGTAATTGGTTGTGTAGTGGCTAGGGTCAAGTTTAAGTACCTCGTTGTAGCGGGTAATTACCTGGCTCCAGTTGCCGGCTGAGGAGGCTGGCAGTGCGTATCCCAATTTAGCTTCTATCGATAAAGGCATAAGTAATATGGCCTTATTGTAGTAGGCAATGGATTCCGTAAAAAGGCCTGACTGGTAAGTGAGCCAGCCCAATCTTAAATTAATCTCATACGAGGATTCATCGTATACTTTTTTAAGGACTTCAATCGCTTTACTGTATTCCGCGTTGGTTTCATAAGCATAGCTCTCGCTGAAAACAGTTGATAAATAGTTAACATCCTGCGCTGACAGCCCCGTCCAGATAAAGAACAGGATTGCTACTAATGCCGTCTTGCTTAATTTCAGTGTAAGTTCCATATAATTCCTCCTGTGATGCTTTGGTTGATGTAATTATAAGAATAAATTCCCGGATTTCCATCCATTGCATAGAATAGTTCGCTGCCTTCCCGGAAAAAAACCTGGTATCTTAAACTCAGTTTTAAATAATCATTGATATTGAAAATAAGTCGTGAGCCAGCCCTTCCGCTTGTTTTATCAAAAGCATTGTAGATTACCTGTATATTCTGTTCGGTGCTGTAGGATAAATCACCATGTGTGTAAAATATTTCTCCCCAGAGTTTTCGGTAAATTTTTCCCCCGAATAATTGAGTGATTATAAACGCGCTGTCAAATTCAGATTTTTTCCAGCTTACGGTGGTTGATGAATAGAAGTTCAGGTTGCCAAAGGGCTTTAGAAAAAGTGTTCCTGAGACCTGGGTTAAATCCTGCTTGTCGATGTGGATAAACCAGGCCCCTAAGGATAAAACACAGAATGGATTATTGTAAGTAATTTCCCCTCCGGCAGCATAATCGTTGTAGTTTAGTTCATTAGAGGGTCCGATTATATGCTGAACAAGGCTATCTTCAGTGGTAAACGGAACTTTTACATTCACTTTCACCAATCTGAAAGCCGGGCTGATACTGAAGCTTTTACTCAAAATAGCAGAAGGGGAAAGGTACATTTCCAGTTGCGACACATTGTAATCCCCCGAAAGGGAATCAAGTCCGCTGATATTCACTATTCTCCGCTTGGTAAAATGAAGCAGGGCAGCAGCTGCATTGATCAGGTAACGGTTGCCAATGGGTTGGGCAATACCTGCCAGCAGGTATTGTGAATTGCGGTTCAGGTATGCTTCCGAATAAAGACCAGGGTCGGTTTGTTTACTCTCCCCGTACTTTTCAACCTGATCAGTGAAAGCCGGGCCGGTTTCAAGATATAATACGGGCCTGTATTCTGCTCTCCCGATTTTCAGAGCTTGTTCTTTCGGCATCCTGGCAAGTAATAAACGGGCTTCATTTTTCTGATTGCTGTAATGATATGATTTGTATAGAAATCCGGTGGCATAGTCTTCAAATGAGTTAAAATCCAATGCTTTTTCGAAATGACGGGCTGCCCGAACATAACGTTGTTTGTAAAACGCAGCTTCACCAACCCTTACGCGCATATAATAGTAATCGTACCCTTTGTTAATGGCTTCTTCGCCGATCACCAGCAAACTGTCCCATTTCTGCTCATAATACAGGCGTAAAGTCAGTGTTTCGTAGTGAATGTCCTCCCTTTCCGCTGCCAGGGAAGGCAAGCCTGAAAGCAACCACATGAAAATAAGTTGAAAGCTGAATAATAAGGCTTTTTTCATAAACGGATTAACTGTGTTTGAAAATAGCCTTGTGTTTGGCGTGGTTAGTTGTAATTTCCAGTGTTTTAAGCTGGTTATCTGCAAACTGCATGACAAATGACCAGTTTCTGAAGTCTTTACCGGCAACACGAAGTCTGCATTCTGAATAAAGTTCAATCCGGCTTCCGGCTATCAGGGTTTCACGATTGCGGTATATAAGTTTAAACGAAGGTTTCAGGAAAAGCACAAATGGCGAAACAATATCCTGTAAAAACCGGAAGGAACCGTAACGGAGAATAGTTGGCGGGAATACATCTTCAACCGGCATATTCTTGTAAAAGCCCAGCGGCACTTTATAGGCGGCAAGGTAGAAATGATAAAGCAGGCTTTTTTTGCTGCCTTCAAACCAGGTAAAATAGAACAAACGGCCTTCATACCTGAAATATGCTTTGGCACTGGTTGCCTGGCATTCCAGATACCGGTTGTTCAGCATATCTGTTTTTACTAACCATTCGCCATTGGTTGTACCCTGCTCTCCGATAATAAAAGAGATAACCTGGCCAGGTACAAAATTGAATGCTTCTGTCAGCGATGGTTCAGCTTCGATATTCTGAACATTTTGGCCTTCTTCGGGAATGCCACTTAGCCTGAGTGAGAAGTTTGAGTTGCTGATGACGAATTGGGAGAATGGATAAAGCAGGGTTTTAGACCCGATAAAAGGAGTGGTCTGAAACTGAAAATGCAGGTGAGGGAATGGCGATCTCCCGGAATTACCGCAGTGTGCAATCACCTGTCCTTTATATACAAAGGTGCCACGGGCAAACAATATACTTTGTTTTTTCAGATGGCTGAGCTTGGAGTAAATTCCCTCTGCATGTTTAATAACCAGGGTATTGCCCCAGTTGTGTTCCAGGTTATAGTCTCCTGGCATGTTATCATCAATCATATCAACTACTTCTTCAATCCAGCCATCGGCCGGGGCAAGCACCGGTTTGCCGAAACAGAAATAATCTTCCTGCTTTGATCCATCGCCCGAGAATTCCAACCCACCTTCATCGCAAACTACAAAGTCCCAGGCATTTTTCCATTCATCACGGTGAGTAAGTTTTCCGCTATGTCCCTGGTTAACATACCAGGTTCCGTAAAATGGCAGACCAAATGCAATATTATTCTGATTGCGGAAGCGTTCGCGCGCATTCATTCCTGCATAGAGGTTTTCTTCAGGTGAAAAGTGCTGGACAATCACAGTTTCGGGCTTCTGCAACATCCTTTCCCTGAATTTCATGGCATACAAAAACACCAGTACCACAATGTTGAAAGGCAATGAATAAACAGTAAGCTGATAGGGAAGTGCCAGCGCCGAGGTGCCGGTAATTATCAGGGTAACCACAGGTGTAAGAATAAGTACCCACAGCAGCGACCATTTGGAAGCGATCATGAAAAATCCACCCAGGGCAATGGCAGTGAGAATGTGATTAAATCCGATAAATCCGTAATCCAGCTCATGCATATTGGCCCCGATAAGCAGGTAAAAATACCAGGCAGCACCAAAGCCGAGGATCGACAACAGAAAGGCAATCCGGGAATAGATTAGTAAGCCGGCTGCAATGAATATTCCGGCCAGCAGATGGTATTGAAAGAAGATCGCTCCAAGCGATTTGAAATAGGTCTCCAGCGCCAGTGGCCATTCTACGTCGCCAAACCAATTGTATAGCATCAATATTTTCTCTCCGCCACGGGCATACATCGTATTCATCGTAAAAATGCCCGACTCGCTTGGTTGAAGACCCGCGTAACTTCTGAATGCTAATTCGGCGAGCCAGATGGCCAAAAGAAAGGGTACGGTTAAAAAAGGCAGCCCGTATTTGCCCAATATCCCTTCAAAAGTTAGGGAGAGCAACAAAGTAGCCAATGCAATAAAGGGCAGTATTATAAAAAACGGTATGGAAGGCTGAATAGCCATGCCAAGGCCCATTCCTACCAGCAAGGCATTAAACCCGTAGAAGCCGCTGGAGATATTATAATGGTTCAAGCCAAGAAACCTTGCGGACAAATTGGCAACCAGAACAGAGAGCAGCCCCGAAATACCGGCATAAATATCAAAAAATGAAACAAGAATCAGGATTGCAGCCAGTACGCGGTTTTTTGAGAAAAAAACCATTGAATAGCTGTTAAGCAAGCCGGAAATAGATTCATTGATCAGCTTTTCGGATCTAAGCATGACAGGAAAATTCAAAAATTAAGAGGATATGTAGCAGGTTATTCTATAAATTCTTTCATACGGGGATCATTCATAATTGCCTTTTTTAACCGCTCCTTACAATTATATTTTTTGGTTTTGGCGTAATTTTCTGATCCATAGCCCATTGTATCGGCTATATCTTTAGAAGAGAATTTTTGAAGTGAAAGCAAAAGAATACGCTGACAATCTTTTTCCATGGCGTTAAAATGCTCGCGGTAAATGCGGTATTTTGCCTGCTCGTTGTCAGCAGCTTCTTTGGTTGCTGCTTCCGGAATGTTGAAGAACTTTTCTATCAGGTCGAAACTGGTTACCCCTTTACGCTTCACTTTAAGCTTTTGCATCCATAGGTTGCGGCTTATTGAATAAAGGTAGGTGAGGAATGAGCAGGTCAGGTAAAAGTCTTCTTTCTGAACATTTTTTAGGATTACAATGAGCGATTCCTGAAAAATGTCTTCTGCGTCCTCATCATTGCCGGTGTTCTTTTTTATCAGGTATCTTATTGTAGGAAAGAACTCCTGGTAAAGATGCTTGATGATATAATCGCTGTTGAGCTTAAGCCCTTCAACAATAGCGCGATCGGAAAAATGTATCATCAAGTCCCTGGTTTATTTTCTGATAGCATTATTCAACATCGGGAATCCTTATTTGTTTAAGGAAATCCTCTGTTTTGACAGTCTGGTTGCCGTAACTGTACTTTTAAGCTCATAAAAGTATGAATTATGTATTAGACTACAATAGATTTATGATAATTATTTCACATTGACAAGGAAATCAGGCGTTTTTTCAAGCCCGGTTATTGATGTTACAGTCTCACCTTCACGAATGATGTGCGTTTTTGAGTCCATATCAATCATTACCACATTAGGCCTGAGCGTGATAAATTGCATCCATTGGGTGAGATTATACGCTCCTGTATAATGTATAACCAGTTGGTCACCTTTGTTGAGTAAGGGAAGGCTGATGCTCTCCCTTAAACAATCAATATTCATGCACAATGGGCCATAAATAGTGTTTTCTTCCCGGTACTGTGAAAATCCCTGTGCTGGAGTTATCGGATGCTGATACCAGAAGGAGGTGAAGAGCAGGTTTACACCGGCGTCAACAATGGTAGCCCTTCTGCCGGTCGACAGCCTTTTATTGGCAATTACCGTGGTAATAATGCTCCCGGCTTCGTCAACCAGCGCTCTTCCGGTTTCAAGAATGAGTAAAGGCAGATTATCGGGTTTAAACCCGCTGTTTACCAGCGCGGTGGTTATGGCTTCAGCATAGTCATCAAATGTAGGGTTGGTGTCAGAGCCTGGCAGGTATGACCCTTTTAAAGTATTTTTTGAGGCAAAACCACCACCCATATCAATGTATCGTATATTGTGGTTAAACTTCTGCTGAATATTCAACGCCAGATCTGCCAGTTTTGAGGCAGCTACACCATAAGCATTGGCACTCATGATAAAAGTGCCGATATGTGTATGAAGGCCGGCCAGCTCGAGCTTACCCGACAACATAATCTTATTGATGGCATCCCAGGCCTGTCCGTTCTCATAGTTAAAACCGAAACGGTCCCACATCGGATAGATTCCGGTATCCATATTTACCCTGATGGCCACCAGTGGTTTTCTTTTCATATCACCGGCGAGGTCGGTAAGCATGTACAGCTCGTCGAGATGATCAATGTGAATCAGCGAACCATTCTCCGCCGCTTTTTTCAGATCTTCGGCAGACTTGCCCGGCCCGTTGAAAATAATCTTTCCGGGATCCACACCATTGGCCAGCACTTTATCGTATTCAAACCCGGAAACAACTTCCGCCCATGAACCTTCCTGGTGGAAGATATTGCAAATAGCCGAAAGGTAATTGGTTTTATATGACCAGGCAAACTGAACCTTAGGATAACGGGTGCTGAACGCTTTATAGGCCTTGCGATATGTTGAACGGATTGTACGCTCTGACATAACAAACAGCGGCGAGCCATATTTTGCAGCCAGATCCTTTACCATTACGCCGTCAATATGAGTTGCAGGTGGTGAATCATTACGTGTGCCAAACTTGCCGGGCATTCCCGATTCCAGTTTTATAAGGTGAGGGCGTTCATATTGTTTCTTTTCCATTGGTTAGCTTCGTTTTTCAGAGTTCTCCGTTTATTGATATTTTTTCGAATTCAGAGCGGTCAACAATCATATCGTATGAGTAGCGAATGAAGAGTTTACCTACTTCGTAGGAAGTAAAAGGCTCCACTTTATTGCCCAGGGCCAGATTTGTCAGGGCTTCCGGGATATTTTGCCCAACACCTACCGCCAGGTAAACCCATGCCGGGATACGGGGATTGATCTCCATCAGGTAATACGTGTTGTCGCTTGATTTCATCATTTCAAGTTCAAAAGCACCTTTCCATTTGGTGGCACTAATAAACTGGTTTGTAATAGCCAGCAGTTTTTTGTCATCTATGCTGATACCTGCCCAGGCTTTTCCTTTGTCTGTAATAAACTGTTTGCGCATCGGAACGGCAGCTATGGTATTTCCGTTACCATCGCCCAGGCCCGTAACATTGTATTCAGTTCCATGTACAAATCGCTGTAATACAACCGGTAAGCCCCATTTGGCGCTGATCTTGTTAAAATAGGTCCGGGCCTGCTCCATATTATAGGCAATGTAGGCATCGTACCACTTTCCTTTTACCATCATGGGGAAGTCAAACTCCTTTTGAAGGGCAAAAATTTCAGAGGAATCGTAAATGGCTTTGCCCAGTGGAACATCAATATCGTATTTCTTGCCAAATTCCGAAAGGTTGACCTTGTGACGCTCCTCAAACTGGCTGATGGTAGGCAGAAACATATGAATGCCCATCTGCAGCAACCTGCTTTCAAGCTTCATAAATGAATAGAGTTCCGCATCGAAATTTGGAATGATAACATCCAGTTTTTCCTTGCTTTGAATATATTCAAGTCTTGAAAGTAAGGCATCGGTTCCTGCGGTAGGATAGGGTATCTGGTAGGTACGGTCAACCAGGTCGTGCATGTAAATACCCGGCTCCATCGATTCATAAGCGAAACCGATAATTCTGACATCAAACGAGGTGGCTTCGCGCAAACCGCGTATTACTGCAACGCCGGGCCCGGGACTGTCAATGGCATTTAAGCCGGTTACACCGATGTTAATTATTGGTTTCTTCATCTTGCTCAAGCAACTGGTGTAATTTTAAAATATCGTTGAAATCGTGTAAATCTTTTTGCAGGGTTTTGCTGTCAACCTCATAAAGGCCAAGCAGGTTTTGAGTTATCTCCTCCTCAGTCTTTCCTTCTTTAAGCATCTCAATAATTTCAGCTCCAAGAGGATTAACCGTGAACGATTCACCGGTTGACGGGTTAAAAAGGAAACCACTTTCGCTGATAGCCAGGTTCTCGTTTATTTTCATAGTGTTTTATTTTTCTGAATCCGGGTATTTGATGTTAGCTGCAAAATAACAGCTATAAAAATTAAATGCTGTTACAGTATTAGTTGAAAAGGTTATAAGATTTGTAGCAATTGCGATCTTCCAGAGAACCATGGCTGGTAAGCGATAGGTTCAGAGGACGTTATGCCGGGTTTATATATGATTGATTTTCCCAATCTGTTCAAGCGGGATTCTGGCAATACCTGATTTTTTATAATCACTCACCGAAAAGCCGGTAACCTGCCTGAACTGGTTTGAAAGGTATTGAACAGAACTATATCCTAACTGAAGCGATATTTCACTCAGGGTAAACTCATTGTAATCAAGTAATTCCTTAACCTTCTCGATTTTATGGAGAATGATAAATTTTTCGAGCGTAATGTGCTCGTATTTCGAAAAAAGCGATGACAGATAAGTATAGGGCAGACCCAGTCTTTCGACAAGATAGTCTGAATTTCGAATCAGGGAGTTTACATTCCCCGCCTTGTGAATTAACTCGATTACTGCAATTTTTGATTTTTCCACTATCTGTTCTTCACGGCTTACTATCGGCTCAAATCCGTGTGAAGTCAGTAAGTCTGAATAAAAAGTTTCATTGTGTTCCAGCGGGTCAAACTCAAACGAAATTTCTCCTAACCTGACCATGGTAACCCGGGCACCTGAATTCTCCAGCACAAGCCTGGTAAGCTTAATGCAGCTGCTGCTCACCATATTTTTGAGGTTGAGGCTACAACTGGATATATTATGATGTGTTAGGTTACTCATTGAAAAAGGTCTTCACTCTTTATTCCGTCAAAATGGATTTTATGGAAATGCCGTAACATAGTTGTAATTTCTTTATGACACAAGGAATTGAAAAGTCATGCGTTTTCCCCAATTATTTTTAGTTGCAACTATTTATAACCATTTCAGCAATAAATTGTTAAAATTGCAGTTTTATTGAGGTTCTTTTCGTCTTGATATCAAAAAAGGTTAATAAATTATTAAGCCCCGTTTTTCATAGTTAATTCATTGTTAATGAAACATTCAGGTTTACTTCTGCTGCTTTTTGCGCTCTATGCATTTTTTTCGCCCGTTTATTCTCAGGAAATCGGTATCGGTGAATGGCGTGATCATTTGCCTTATCGCAAAGTAATTGCGGTGGCTGAAGGCGACAATATTATATACGCCGCTACTCCTTACAGCCTTTTTTATGTCGATCTGGCTGATAACAGTATTAACAGGCTAAATAAAATAAACGGACTGAGTGATGTCGGCATCAGCAGTATTAAGTTCCACCAGGAATTAAAAGTGTTGGTCATCGCCTATACCAATGGAAATATTGACTTGTTGAAAAATGGCGATGTTATAAACCTTTCTGATATAAAACGTAAACCTATTCTGGGTAATAAAACCATAAACCGCATTGTTTTTATTGGCGATCGCGCTTATCTGGCCTGTGGGTTTGGCATTGTGGTGCTTGATGTGGAGAAGGAGGAATTTCCGGAACCGATATACTACATCGGGCCTGATGGAAGTGCAATTAATGTGAACGATGTTACCTTCAATGAAACTGATTCGCTGATTTATGCAGCAACCGATGTTGGGGTGTATTATGCAGATTTTTATACTGCAAACCTGGCCAATTATGCCGAATGGACCCGTGACCCCTCGTCCTTGTTACCAACCGGTCCTTTCAATCATATTGCCGCATTAAATAACCGTATTTATCTCAATAAAAAAGGCCCTTCCTATTCAACCGATGCAATGTTTGTTAAGAAAAACGGCGAATGGGAGAGTTTTGATCCGGGTAATACTTCTACCCGTGCAAGTATGGAAGTTCATTACAATCAGTTGATTGTGTGCAACAGCCTGGCTGTTGATGTTTTTGATACAGAAGGCGTGAATCAATACCGGTTATACACCTACAATCCGGGAAATATTGTACCGCTGGATGCAATAACCGATAAAGACAATAACGTATGGATTGGCGATGAGTTTGAAGGTCTCGCTAAGGTGGCCGGAATCTATACCACAGAAAAACACTTGCTCGATGGTCCTGATTTTCCTGATGTTTATGCAATTTCTTCGGGACAGAATGAGGTTTATATTGTGCCGGGCGGCCGCAATTCTTCCTATGGAAGTATTTACAGGCAAGCCCGTTTCTCAGGTTTTACAGATAGTAAATGGGTGACATACAACAGGAAGACCGATACCATTTTTGATGATATGCGTGATTTGGTCTCAGT
>JAAXUD010000361.1 GCA_013336205.1 Lentimicrobium sp.
ATGATGGAACCCATCCCTTATCAGGCTGAAGAAGTTGAAGTTGAAGCTATTCCGGATGAAACACCAGAACCCCTGACTGAAAAACCACTTGAGCTACCCTCGCACGACCGGAAACCACCTGTTGACGATGATGATGCCGTGCAAATGACCCTTGAGTTTTAAACTATAACCACTAAAATTTTTGCCAAAGGAATGAAAGACGAAAAAATTCTGGATGTAACTGATGATGTAAAATGGATAGGTGTGCTGGACTATGACATTGTGACTTTTGATGTCGTCATGGAAACCAAATACGGAACAACCTACAATTCCTATTTTATCAATGCCGAAAAAAAGGCCATTATTGAAACAACCAAAAGCAGGTTTCTCGACACTTATCTGAACAAAATCAAAACACTTTGCGATCCGGCTGAAATAGAATATATAATTCTGGATCATACCGAGCCCGACCACTCAGGAACGCTCGGCGACCTGCTAAAACTCGCGCCTGATGCCACCGTGGTTGGAAGCGGGAATGCCATCAGATACCTGAAAGATATGTTGGGGCACGATTTCAAACACAAACAGGTGAGAGATGGTGATACCTTGTCCCTTGGCAACAAGACGCTGAGATTTATAAGTGCCCCAAACCTTCACTGGCCCGATTCTATTTACACTTACCTGGAGGAAGACCGTATCCTGTTTACCTGCGATTCATTTGGTGCGCATTTCTGTGACGAACGGATGTTTGACGATCTCTGCGGTAATTATGATGAAGCATTTGTTTATTACTTCGATGTAATTCTTAAGCCTTACAGTAAATTCATTCTGAAAGCGATTGAGAAAATAAAACCGCTTGCTATTGATCAGATTTGCACAGGACATGGCCCTATTCTCCGCAGCACATGGAAACAGCGTGTTGACCAATCGGAAGCACTTGCACTTGAAGCCATGAAATTACCTGAAAAACGCAGGGTGTTTATCCCCTATGTTTCTGCTTACCAAAACACTGCCATTCTCGCCGAAGGAATTGCAGAAGGCATTCGTAGTGTGGGTGAAATTGAAGTTATACTGCTCGATATTGAAAACACCGGACTTGGCGAGATTGAAGAGCAAATAATAAGAGCTTCAGGAATAATTTTAGGGTCTCCAACAATAAATCAAAATATACTCCTGCAGATTTACCAGGTATTTGCGCTTATAAATCCATTGCGGGATAAGGGAAAACTGGCCGGCGCTTTTGGTTCTTATGGATGGAGCGGGGAAGGTGTAAAATTGATGGAATCAAATCTGACGAATCTTAAGTTAAAGTTGGCTGGTGAAAGTCTTTTTATAAAGTTTACGCCTCACGGCCAGGAATTGGAAAAAGCAAGGGCCTATGGCCTAAATTTTGGCAAAATGTTACTTGAACTGGAACAAGTTGTTGAAACTGAGTGTTCATAGTTTTAAAAGCAGGCAGGTCTATGTTAATGCGGCGGTTTCTATTCTTTGTATTAACAGCAATACTATTGCTGCAAATTACTTCGTGCAGCCCCGAACGCAGACTGGCCAACGTTTTTATAAAACAACCCGGGCCGGTGGCAATCCTATTGCTTGCGCCTGACTTTAGTTATAAATACAATTACAAGATTCCTGACATTGATAATTTTGATAGTTTGCCAGTCAATGTTCAGGATTCTTTACTTTTTTATAACAGCCGCTTACTTCAATACATTGAGGATTCCATTTTTTTTTCGAATTACCTGATTGGTTTGTCGTCGGGATTAAAATCGAGTGGTATGAACCCCTATTTTTCAGATTCTGCCGAGAACTTTCTGTCAGCACAGTCTGAAGCCCTGATATTAAACCTGGCACAGCTCCAGTTTGAAGAATACTATGATTCTATTGGTGATGAGGCCAGTTTTGGCGATATTGAATTGTATAGTTATGAGCTATTTATAACCGCTGTTAATGTGAGCAGCTGGTTTGAACTTTCAATGATCAATAATCATGATACTTCGGCTGTTGTTTTATTCACATCCAATACACTGACCGACAATTTCACCGGAGGGTTCCAGTATCTTCCTTTCTCAGGGGAGGTTAAGTACAATTATACAATTGATAGTATTACAACAGATTTTATTTATTCATCGGCCTATACACTTGGGAATATTTATTCAGGCTATTTGTATGATTACCTGATGAATGAATATATTCAAAAAAATCTGCCTCCGGATTATGTAGCTAAGAATCAATATACTTACGATCGCTATACCGGCATGATCAAGAAGAATAAAAAGGGACAGGGATTCAGCAAACTCCGATAAAACAGGAATCTGTAAGAATAAGAATCAAGTTCCTGACCTGGAATAGGGTGACATGGACAGGTTTCCGAATTCGCCGGAAAGGAATCTGTAGTAACCGGCAATCGCAATCATTGCTGCGTTATCGGTGCTATAACTGAATTCAGGAATAAAAGCAGTAATTTTTCCGGCTTCTTCAAGATCGTTCATTGATTTACGCAGGGCAGAATTTGCCGAAACGCCTCCGGCAATGGCAACCTGGGTAATACCTGTTTGCTTAACGGCCAGCAATAATTTTTGTATTAAAGTGCTGACAATGGCATGTTGAATCGAGGCACAGAGGTCTGCTTTGTTTTCCTCTATAAACCCGCTATCTTCTTTAAGTCTGTCGCGTAAGAAGTATAGAAATGATGTTTTCAGGCCACTGAAACTATAATCAAGGCCAGAAATAACTGGTTTTGAAAATTTAAATTTCAAAGGATCGCCTTCCTTCCCAAATTTATCGACCAGAGGTCCGCCAGGATATGGGAGACCCATAATCTTTGCTGCTTTGTCGAATGCCTCGCCTGCTGCATCGTCGATGGTTCGTCCAATCACCTGCATCTCAAAATAGTTGTTTACTTTAACAATCTGAGTATGACCGCCTGAAACTGTAAGACAAAGAAAAGGGAACGCGGGAACCCTTTTAGTTCCATTTTCATTTTGAATAAAATGCGCCAAAATATGCGCCTGCATATGATCAATTTCGATTAACGGAATATCCATAGCGAAAGCAAAGGCTTTGGCAAAAGAAGTTCCAACAAGCAGTGAGCCTAACAGACCGGGGCCCCGGGTAAAGGCAACTGCTCCCAGGTCAGATTTGCTGATACCCGCTTGTTTTATAGCTTCATGAATAACCGGAATTATGTTTTGCTGGTGAGCCCTTGATGCCAGTTCCGGAACAACCCCGCCAAACGAGGAATGCACCTGCTGATTTGCAATAATGTTAGAAAGTATCACATTATCCCTGATAACTGCAGCAGAGGTATCATCGCAGGAAGATTCGATTCCAAGAATATATATTGGCATGATTATTCGTTGTAAAGCCAGAAAAATAAAAGTTCAACTAAATTACCCTGTAAATTAGGGCAGTAACCTGATTTTTCGGACTTTTGTAAGTTGTTATGTACTCATTACGGAATTAGATCCTAAACTATCAGAAACCGCTGCAAAGTTATCAAAAAGACCATTACCATATCGGGCCTGTTGATTGCCATCACATTAATGTTCATGCTGAGCATATATGGAATATTGCGAACAACAGCAGTTCAGTCATACCTGGCCGCCAGAGCAGCGAAATACCTCTCGGAGGAACTGGGAACCAGGGTTCAGATCGGAGGACTTGATATTTCCTGGTTTTTTGATATCGTGCTTGAGCAGGTAGTGGTTGATGACAAATCAGGCAGAAGCATTCTCAATGCACAACGCATCAGGCTTGATCTCGGTAAACTGGACCGGAAAAACAAATATTTAGGCATTTACGCAGTCGGATTGACAAAAGCTGAAATAAACCTGACAAGAAATGCATCGGATAGTCTGATGAACTTTGAATTTATTGTCGATTACTTCAGCGGAACAGACTCTACTGGTAAGAAGTCTGAATCAAAGCCCTGGAAAATAGGAATTTCAGGCATTGGGATGAAGGATTGCATCTTAAATTACAGCGATGAACGCAAACCCCATTCTTTAGCGGGTATTGATTACGACTATCTCAGTATTTCAGCCTTAAACCTCGACTTGAGGCGGCTGGTAATTGACGGTGACAGCATCTCAGGAAATATTATTTATTTGTCGCTTCGCGAAAAATCAGGGTTCGTAGTGAATGAATTTTCGACTGAATGCCT
>JAAXUD010000362.1 GCA_013336205.1 Lentimicrobium sp.
ATTTTGTGGAAATTGAAAACGAAAAATTCTACAAAATCAGTAACTGCAACCAGATGCCTGACTTTTTTATGACCATCGTGAGTGATTCCGATCATTGGATGTTTATCTCGAGCAACGGAGCGCTTTCAGCCGGCAGAAAGGATAGGAATAATGCCTTATTCCCCTATTATACTGTTGATAAAATACACGACAGCAGAGGCATTTCAGGGAGTAACACCTTCCTGCTGGTCGGTAAGGATGAGCGGTTGTACTTATGGGAACCTTTTTCAACTGAGTCGGAGAAAATATACAAAATTGAAAGAAACCTCTACAAAAGCATTTTTGGAAATAAAATCATTTTCGAGGAAATAAATGCTGACCTCGGTGTTGGGTTCAGCTATGGTTGGTACAGCAGCGAAAAATACGGTTTCGTCAAGAAATCGGTCATCAGTAATCACAATGCGGGATCAGTAACCGTGGATGTTCTCGATGGAATCAGTAATATTCTGCCAAACGGAGTGGATTTCGATTTCCAGAATGCATACAGCAGCTTGCTTGATGCCTATAAAAAGTGTGAATTGCTCGAAGAAACCAAACTTGGCTTGTATATGCTGAGTTCAATCCCGGTTGACAGGGCTGAGCCGAGCGAGTCTCTGAAAGCTACAACGGTGTGGTCATGTGGACTTGATTCTGATGCGAAGATTCTGATTTCCAGTCACCAGGTTGAGAATTTTAAAAAAGGCCAGCCGGTTGAAACAGAAACCGATGTCAGGGCCACACGCGGAGCCTATTATGTAAGTGCAAATCTTCAATTGGGAAAAGATGCCATCAAAGAATGGATGATTGTTGCAGAATTAAGTCAGGAAAGCGGCGATGTAGCCAACCTCAGTAACGCCATAAAGACACTGGATAACTTAAAACAACTGGTTGATGCCGATATTGAAAAAGGAACAACCAACCTGAGGAAAATTGTTTCCAACGCGGATGGACTGCAGATGGGCAATGACGAGTTGAGCTATGCCCGCCATTTCTCCAACACCTTGTTTAATATAATGAGGGGTGGGGTTTTTATGCAAAACTACACCCTGGATAAAGCGGACTTTGTCCTTTTTACAGGGCAAATAAATAGGGAGATATCAGTAAAATATAAAATCTGGCTAGACCAGCTTCCTGAAAAAATAAGCTACACCGAATTGATCAGGCGTGCTGAAAGTACCTCCGATTTTGACCTGATCCGGATTTGCTGCGAATACCTGCCGCTAACGTTCAGCCGCAGGCACGGCGATCCAAGTCGCCCATGGAACCAGTTTTCGATTGAAACGAAAAATCCGGATGGTTCCGTAAAACTGAATTACCAGGGAAACTGGCGCGATATTTTTCAGAACTGGGAAGCGCTCAGCCTGTCATACCCTGAATTCCTTGAAGGGATGATCAGCAAGTTTTTAAATGCCACAACCGCCGATGGCTATAATCCCTACCGTATTACACGCGAAGGCATCGACTGGGAAAGTCCTGATCCGCACGATCCGTGGTCCTACATAGGCTATTGGGGAGACCACCAGATTATTTACCTTCAGAAATTCCTCGAGTTATCCGCTGAGTTTCATCCGGGAACATTGGATTCACTGTTGAAAAAGGAAATGTTTGTTTATGCAAATATTCCTTATCGCATAAAACCCTACACCGAAATTGTAAAAAATCCGAAGGATACAATCGTCTTTGACTTTGATTTAAATGATAAAATCAGGGAGCTGACCCGTAAAACCGGTGCTGACGGCGTTTTATTGAGAGGAAGGGACAATGAGATATACAGGGTTAATCTTACCGAAAAAATACTGGTTACCTTACTTGCCAAGCTCAGCAATTTTATTCCTGAAGCAGGAATCTGGCTAAACACCCAACGCCCTGAATGGAACGATGCCAACAATGCGCTCGTTGGCAATGGCGTTTCGATGGTTACATTAAATTATTTAAGACGATTTCTGAAATTCTGGACAGAACAGTTCAGCGAATCATCATCACAGGAAATAAGTATTTCGGAAGAAGTTAAAGTTTTGTTAGACAGGATATTCAAACTTTTTACTGAAAACACAGCACTTCTTAAAACCGGATTTTCAGATGCCGACAGGCGTCGTTTTGCCGATAGCCTTGGAGAATCAGGAAGCGATTACAGAAACGCTGTTTACGAAAAATCTTTCTCAGGCAGGAAAACGGTGGTTCAGGTAAAAGCGTTGGCTGAATTCACACAACTTGCCCTGGAATATATGGATCAGTCTATCAGCGTTAACAAACGTGCCGATGGACTTTACCACGCCTATAACCTGATTTCATTCTCAGATCAGGGGGTTACTATCCGCCATTTGTACGAAATGCTCGAAGGTCAGGTTGCTGTTTTAAGCTCCGGATACTTATCGGTGGAGGAAAGTCTTGATGTGCTTAATTCATTGAAATGGAGTAATTTATTCCGCCGTGATCAGTACAGTTACCTGCTTTATCCCGACAGGCAACTGCCTCTTTTCAGCCAGAAAAATAACATTCCCGGCAGCAAGGTTCAGGAATCAAAGCTTCTGAGCAAATTAATAGCCGATGCCGATTCGTCCATTTTAAGTAAGGATGATCTGGGTAATTACCACTTTAACGGATCATTCCGGAATGCTGCCGTTCTGGAAAAAGCCTTAAACAAGCTGGATTCCGCTGTTTATGCTCCGATTCTTGCCGAAGAAAAAGAAAAGGTTTTAGAAATTTTTGAAGAGCTTTTCGACCACCAGTCGTTTACCGGCCGCTCAGGCACATTCTATGGATACGAAGGATTGGGCAGCATATACTGGCACATGGTTTCAAAATTATTGCTTGCTGCCCAGGAGTGTTATTTTAAAGGTATAGTTGAAGGGGCCGATCCTGTGGTGACAGGTAAAATAAAGGATCACTATTTCGAAATCAAGGCTGGAATAGGCTTGAACAAATCTCCTGAATTGTATGGCGCTTTCCCGACGGATGCCTATTCGCACACCCCGGGAAATGCCGGAGCTCAGCAACCGGGCATGACCGGACAGGTAAAAGAAGACTTCATCTCACGCATGAGAGAAATTGGAGTTCATATTCAAAATGGGGAAATTTTATTCAAATCAAGTTTGCTTAACCCCGATGAGTTATTAAATCAGGAGAGTATTTTCGAATATTTTGATCTGAAAGGAGAGGCCCGGCAAATAAGGCTAAAACAAGGGCAGCTTGGATTCACTTTCTGTCAGGTCCCGGTTTTATACAGTGCAGCCGCTCAGGATGAAATTTCGATCACATTTGCCGATGGTAAAGCTGTTGTTATAACTGGTCATACCATCGGGAATGAATTGAGTTCCAGGATTTTTAACCGATCCGGAGAAATTTCCCTGATAGAAGTTTCTTTCAGTAATATGGCCAGCTAAAAAAACATCCCCAATTAAAAGAGGAGAATATATCATGTCGTTTAGAAGTGATTACATACTTTCGTTAGCCGGGCAGGACCTTACTAATAAATCAGAAGCAGATCTGAGATCTGTTTTTACCGAAGTGCTTAACAAAGGCATGCATGGACTTTGTTTCAGTCCTTATCTCGAAGGTCAGGAGCCCGGAAATATAATTACCGAAGCGCAGATCCGCAGCAGAATTGAAATCATCAGGCCCTATACCCAATGGATCAGGACATTTTCATGTACCGATGGCAATGAATTGATTCCACGCATTGCAAAGGAATATGGCTTAAAGACAATGGTAGGAGCCTGGCTTGGCGAAAATGAGGAAATAAATGAAAAAGAAATCGCCAATGTTATCCGGATAGCCAAAGATGGATATGCCGATCTGGTGGCGGTGGGGAATGAAGTTTTGTACCGTGAAGATTTAACAGAGGAAGAACTGCTCAGATTTATCTTCCAGGTAAAAGATGAATTACCCGGAATTCCGGTTGGTTATGTCGATGCCTATTATGAATTCTATAAGCGGCCGGCCATTACTGAGGCCTGCGACATCATTTTTGCCAATTGTTACCCTTTCTGGGAAGGATGTCACATCGATTATTCACTGCTCTATATGAAGGACATGTATCATCGTGCCCTGAAAGCAGGAAACGGTAAAAAAGTAATCATCACTGAAACCGGCTGGCCAAACCTTGGAACCTCTTTTGAAGATTC
>JAAXUD010000363.1 GCA_013336205.1 Lentimicrobium sp.
ACTACTTGAGGATGCAAAAATAAAAGCTGCCGAAATAGCTGCTGCCTTTAGGGCTGATGATCTGTTTCAACTGCTCACCAACGATTTTGAGGGGAAACACCAACGACTCGTTACGCGTGAAGAGTTTCTTGAAATGTTACCCGATGTTAAGCTCACCCCCTCAGTCAGATCACTTTCAGCAATTGCTTCCAGGCAGCAGGATATCCTTACCGGAATCCGCTCAAACTCAAAATCAGCTTTTATAATATCTGATTTCCAGCAAAGTACCATAATGTCGGAACTACCTGAGAAAATAAATGACATATTATTTTCGCTGGTGCCGCTGAAATCAGCCATCGCCCAAAATCTCTACGTAGATTCCTGCTGGTTTAGCAACCCTGTTATTCAGTTAAACAAGAACTCATTGCTAAATGTAAGAATCCGGAATGCCTCTGATTCAGATCTTGAAAAAATTCCTGTTAAGCTTATTATCAATGATCGTCAAAGGGCCGTTGCAGCATTAAATATTAAAGCGGGAGGCATTGCTGAGGTAAGTTTACCTTTCAGTAATACTGAACCTGGTATAATGCAGGGAGTGGTTGAAATAAGCGATTACCCGATCACCTATGATGACAATTACTATTTTGTATTCAAGGTTACCGATAAAATACCCGTCCTTGCGATCAACAGCAAAGAAGAAAACTCTTACCTGAATTCTGTTTATAAACTTGATTCCGTTATAAGTTTTGCACAGGTTTCATCTGGAAAAACTGATTACTCTTCTTTTCCGGGTTACAGGCTGATTGTATTAAATGACCTCAAAACCGTCAGCAGTGGTGCAATACTGGAACTGACCCGATTTACCAAACAAGGAGGTAGTTTGCTTATACTTCCTGCTGCTGATGCTGAAATATCTTCAGTAAATCAACTACTTTCAGCGCTGGGCACCGATCTGATTGAAGAAACTGATTCTGCCAGAAGTAAGGTAACCAAAGTCAACACCCGGCATCCTGTTTTCAGCGATGTATTCGAAAAAAGCGGCCTGAATGCCGACAACACTGATCTTCCTTTAATTAACAGTCATTTCAGACTTTTAGCCAACAGCAAAGGAACTTCGGAAACACTGCTGGAACTTGGCAATGGAGATCCTTTGTTGATTCAGCAAAGCATAGGAACGGGAAAAATATACCTCAGCACAGTTCCTTTAAGCGACAAATCCGGAAACTGGCCGCGTCATGCACTGTTTGTGCCGGCAATGCTTAACATTGCTTTCCAGAGCGAAAATGTACTGGCAATGATGCATTACACCGGAGATCCCGGTGCCATTTCACTCGGAAGCCTGAAACCAGCCGGAGATAATATTTTCAGGATATCGAAAACAGATGGCTCTATTGAGTTTATACCTCTATACCGTCTGACAGACGGGCAAAGCCAGATCTTCATCAATGATCAGCTCAGTGATGCCGGAATTTTTAAAGTAATCAGCGGAAAAGAAACAGTTTCCCTGCTGGCATTTAACTTTAATCGCCGTGAGTCTGATCCTGGACTGGCCGATGATGCCGCATTGGAGAAATTCACAAAAAGTGTTGATAACTTTGAAATCCTTGAAACAGGCCTTAAACCATTAAATGAGATTATTGCCGCTAAAAATAACGGTAAAAGTCTATGGAAATGGTTTATTTTGATCAGCCTTTTATGTATCATTGCGGAAGTATTATTGCTTAGATTTTACGGAAAAAGAAATAGTCCTGCTCAAAGCTGACAGGCAATTAGATGTGCGCATGGCGCGGAATAAATGATGGACGAAAATAATATTATTAACGGAAGTGAAGACAACCTTCCGGAAGACTTACCTGAAGTACAAACGGATGCAGAAGCTGCAGAACTGCACAAGACAATTCAACTGTCGGGCATGTATCAATCCTGGTTTCTTGATTATGCATCCTATGTAATTCTGGAAAGAGCTGTACCTGAAATACTTGACGGACTTAAACCCGTACAGCGCAGAATTTTACATGCGATGGACGAACTGGATGATGGCAGGTATAACAAAGTCGCCAACATTATTGGTCATACCATGAAATACCATCCCCACGGCGACGCTTCAATCGGGGATGCATTGGTACAACTCGGTCAGAAAGACCTGCTCATTGACGCCCAGGGAAACTGGGGTAACATACTTACCGGCGACAATGCCGCTGCTGCCCGATACATAGAGGCAAGACTCAGTAAGTTTGCCATTGAAGTGCTTTTCAATCCCAAAACAACCCGTTGGAAATTATCATACGACGGCAGGAACAAGGAACCTGTCACCCTGCCGGCGAAATTCCCACTGCTATTAGCCCAGGGAGTTGAAGGCATTGCTGTAGGTCTGGCATCTAAAATTCTGCCACACAACTTTAACGAACTGATTGATGCATCTATCCGGATTTTGCAGGATAAGGATTTTGACCTTTATCCCGATTTCCTGACCGGCGGTCTGGCTGATTGTTCTAAATACAATGAAGGACTCCGTGGAGGTAAAGTAAGATTAAGAGCCAGAATAAATCAACTCGACAAAAAAACACTGGTAATTACTGAAATCCCATTTGGCACAACAACGGGTGGTTTAATTGACAGCATTGTTGCCGCCAGTGAAAAAGGCAAAATAAAAATCAGGAAAATAGACGACAATACTGCCAACACCGTTGAAATCCTGATACATCTTACACCTGGTGTATCTCCGGATACTACTATTGACGCTCTTTATGCTTTCACAGATTGTGAAGTCTCCATTTCGCCCAATAATTGTGTAATTCAGGAGGGCAAACCAAGGTTCAGCGGTGTAAAAGAAATACTGCGTGAATCGACCAGTTACACGCTTGAACTGCTGAAGGCCGAACTTACCATCCGCCGCCAGGAGTTAATGGAGAACCTTTTATATGCCTCCCTCGAAAAAATCTTTATTGAAAACCGCATTTATCATGATATCGAAGAATGCGGAAGCTGGGATGAGGTACTGATCACCATTGATAAAGGACTTGAGCCCTACAAGCCACAATTCTATCGCGAAATAGTAATAGATGATATTCTGAGACTAACCGAAATAAAGATCAAACGGATTTCAAAATTCAACGCCTTTAAATCAGATGAACAGATTAAAAACCTGAGCGATGAAAAAGCCCAGGTGGAGCATTACCTGAACAACCTGATTGAATATGCGATTGAATACTTCAGGAATATAAAGAGAAAATATGGCAAGGGCCGCGAACGCCGTACTGAGTTAAGAAGTTTTGACAACATAGAAGCAGTAATGGTTGCAGCTGCAAACCAGAAGCTCTATGTAAACAAAATAGAGGGTTTTGCCGGAACCAGCCTCAAAAAAGATGAATTTGTCTGTGATTGTTCCGATATCGATGATATTATCGTTTTCAGGGAAGACGGAACTTTTATTGTTACCAGGGTTACCGAAAAGGTATTTGTTGGAGAACAAGTCATTCACATTGATGTTTTCAGAAAAAATGATGAACGAACAACCTACAATCTGGTATATCAGGATGGTAAAGCCGGCGGAGTTTATATAAAACGGTTTGCTGTTGTGGGCGTTACGCGCGACAAGGAATATAGTTTAACCAAGGGCACAAAAGGCTCAAAAGTGCTTTATTTTACTGCCAATCCCAATGGCGAAGCAGAAATTATCAGGGTTTTACTTAAGCCCAGACCTAAACTAAAAAAACCGGTTTTTGATTTTAACTTTGGGGAGCTGGCTATCAAAGGCCGGAATTCACAGGGTAACATACTCACTAAGTATGCAGTAAAAAAAATCAGTCAGGCTGAAGCAGGCGTTTCAACACTAGGTGCCCGAGATATCTGGTTTGATGATTCGATCAGGCGGCTAAACACTGAAGGCCGTGGAAGGCTGCTTGGCGCATTTTCTGCAGACGACAAGATTTTAACACTTATGCAATCCGGCCAATACAGGCTTTATAATTTCGATATTTCAAATCATTTTGATGAAGACCTCCTCATAATTGAGAAATTCAACGAGAAAAAGCCTGTAAGTGTGGTTTATTACAATGCTGAAAAGGAGTTTTATTACCTGAAACGCTTTCAGGTGGAGCAAACCGATAAGAAAACTGATTTTATCGGAGAAGAAACTGCTTCAAAACTCATCCAGGT
>JAAXUD010000885.1 GCA_013336205.1 Lentimicrobium sp.
CCCGAAGAAAGACATTCAGATTTACCTTAACACGCCCGGTGGATCGGTTTATGCCGGACTCGGAATCTATGACACCATGCAATACATTGCACCGGACGTTGCTACAATCTGCACAGGAATGGCCGCTTCAATGGGTGCCGTGTTGCTTTGCGCCGGCGCTCCAACAAAGCGTACTGCCCTGAAACACTCCCGCATATTGATTCACCAGCCAATGGGTGGAGCTCAGGGACAAGCCTCAGACATTGAAATTACTACCCGTGAAATTCTGAAGTTGAAGAAAGAACTTTATGACATTATCGCCCAGCATTCAAACCAGGCGTTCAAGAAAATTGAGAAGGATTCGGACCGCGATTACTGGATGACAGCCCAGGAAGCCAAAGAATATGGTATGATTGACGAAGTGCTGGTAAGAGGAACAAAATAGCTTTTAATTCCTGGTTTAAGGATCATTCCTGATCAGGGAAACCATAAATAATCCGGCAGGGACACGACATCAGGTGTCCCTGCTTTATTTTATGTGTGCCGGTTTTAACCTTTTAAAGCTTATAAATCATATTCTTGTTTTACATTTTATTTTGACCTTATACAGCTGCAGCATTAATATCAGAAATTGATTTTTTGCGAATACGCCCCTTTTTTACGTAACTTTGCCTTCAGCTATCATCATAGAACGATGATATTGAAGCCCATCAGGTAAAAATTATTGAGTTCAATAATCAATACCTTTTAATTAAGCGCGGGGAGATCAATACCAACTTACTTTTTACTGAGATTGTAATTAATAAAGACCTGATTTCATTTTATTATGCCTAAAAAAGAAGAACGGTGTTCGTTTTGTGGAAGGCCACGAAGCGAAACCAATATGTTGATTGCCGGACTTGATGCCCATATTTGCGATTATTGTGTTGACCAGGCCCAGGATATCCTGCGCGAGGAAAACAAGTCTGTAGCTGCAGGCACAGATTTTACAAAGGTGAAGCTGCACAAGCCTTCAGAGATTAAACAATACCTTGATCAATATGTAATTGGCCAGGATGATGCAAAGCGGGTGCTGGCTGTGGCGGTTTATAACCACTACAAACGGATTGGGCAGACCATAACCAAAGATGATGTTGAGATTGAGAAATCAAACATCATTCTGGTAGGGGAGACCGGTACCGGTAAAACCTTACTGGCACGTACTATTGCCAAACTCCTGCATGTTCCTTTCTGTATTGCTGATGCTACCGTATTGACCGAAGCCGGTTATGTGGGTGAAGATGTAGAAAGTATTCTGTCGAGGCTGTTGCAATCGGCTGATTATGATGTAGCTGCTGCTGAAAAGGGAATAGTATTTATTGATGAAATCGATAAAATCGCCCGTAAGAGCGACAACCCAAGCATAACCCGCGATGTATCGGGCGAAGGTGTGCAGCAGGCCATGCTGAAACTGCTTGAAGGTTCGGTGGTTAATGTACCACCCCAGGGCGGTCGCAAGCACCCTGAACAGCGGATGATCCAGATAAACACACACAATATCCTGTTTGTTGCCGGTGGCGCTTTCGATGGCATCGAAAAAAAGATTGCCTCCCGTATGTCGACCAACGCGATAGGCTTTTCAACCAAGGATCAGAATGTCATTGAC
>JAAXUD010000364.1 GCA_013336205.1 Lentimicrobium sp.
GAGTAATTGGTTGTCATCGCGCAATCGGGATAGTGCGTTGAACCTATGGTAAACTGATTGTAGGAGACTTCGTTGTAGTATGTTTTAAGTGAAACACCTGTTGGCTGATTGAAAAGATTATCGTATGACTGACGAGTGTTTGTAAATTCGGAATCACCTGAAAACTTGATGTAAACAACTATATTATTCATAGTGCCCAGGTGCGGTGCCCGGCTCGTCTGTCCGTCCTTCACTTCCAGAACCTCTTTCCTCTGATTGTATGCTGCTAATGAAATTTTAGCCCAGGGTGCAAGGCCAACTGAAGCCGGGCTGACGGAATTTACCAGATAGATTGTAGGCACAACCTGTTCTTTTTCAACTTTTCCATAATAATAGAACCCGTCTGGTGCCTGAATTATAGTAAATCCATCGGCATCGTGCAGCCAGTTAAAGTATTCGTCTCCTGAAACATAGCAATTGATAACTGTGCCATCAGGCTGTGAAATCTGGTAGGGTTGATTCTGAATATATGCTGCCTGAATTTCCTGGGACAGCAATAATATTGAAAAACTTAAAAAGAGAAAAATTTTTTGCATATCAGTATGCTTTTATATTTGAGAATATTCTTTCTGAAAATTGACGAAAAGTCTGCTATTAATCGTTTTTTAGCCGGAAAGTAATAGACAAAAAAACATTTTCCTCAAATATATTTGGATAAAATTAATCAAAATCAGGATGCTTATTCAGCATTTCAGGAGAATCGGAATAATTCAAGTGCTGCTGAAGTGCAGATGTGGCAGCTGTATGTTTTGAATCAAACGTTAATTCAACTAATAATTAATAAGGAATGCATTATTTCTGCAACAGGACTTTTACAATTTTATCCTTTGTATATTCTGTTTTAATCAACAAAAAATAGAAGCCATCGGGCAGAAAGGAAATGTCTTCTACAGTCTTTTGCGGGTTATCTGAAAAATCCCTGCTAAATACTCCTTTTCCCGATTCGTCGAAAAGTTCGATTGATTCGATGGCCCTGGTAGATGAAGTTGAGTTCTCAATTGTAATTAGCCCTTTTGAAGGATTAGGGTAAACCTTTACTTCCGGAAATGTTTGAGTGTTTGTAGTATTGGGTGTCTGAAAGTTAGCGACCAGTTTCCTGTCACAATTTACAGTGAATGTGTAGGAAGGCAGGGAAGATATCTGCTTGCCGTTTTCTGTCCAGCTAAGAAATGAAAATCCATCGCCGGACCATGCATCAACTGTTGCAGTCTGGCCTTCAATGTATACCTCACTGCCTGAGATATGGCCCTGGAAGTGTGTTTCTGATGATACTACGACTGAATATTCCTTAATAAAGTTAGCGGTAAGTGCTCTGTTTCCGGTAACTATAAATGAATATATTTCTTCATTCGAAATAATTTTTCCGTTTTCAGTCCAGTTGACAAAACGATAATGATCATGGGATATGGCAGTCAATACTGCTTCGGTTCCTTTACGATAAAGACCTTCTCCGGTAGTCATGCAGCCATCTGTCTGGTTTGTTGAAATGCTGATGTTAAATGATTCTACAATGGTTGCACATACGTAGATATCGTCGATATAAAGATTGTCATATTGATTCAGATTCCCTTCAATGGTAAAAGCAAAATAACGTATTGGAGAATTAAGGTTGTTTTCTATCGAAATGTTAACAAGTTTTGGACCGCTATCTGCATCTATAGCGGTTTGAACCGACCAGGGTTCGGTTTTCCAGGCAATGCCGTCGATACTGGATTGAATACAGAATGTTGTACCTGGACCATAATCGTCGAGCATATATCTGAAGCTTAGATCTAATCCTGCTACTCCACTGGTGTTTATTGGTGGCGTGACCAATCTTATTACCCCCGGGTTTCTGTTTTGACGCGTCGACATTATTTCATTAGAATTTCCTCCTGATTTATTGGTGCTCGAGAGTGTCCAGTTTTCAGCAATATTGGTTCCTGCTGTTTGTTGTGACCAATGGGCAGGAATTTCTGATATTGAAAAAGTTTCGGTGAAAGGAAGATTGTAGATTCCGCTATGGGTTGTTGCCACAGCATTTATACCCGGTGAGTAATGATTACTGCTGTCTCTGGACCATAGCTTATAGTAGCAGGTGGTTGCCGCACCCAGCGAATCGTGGAGGTAAGCAGAGGCTGCCCCCGATGCCAAAACAATACCTCCGCCATTGATCTGTGACCCTGCAGTATAAAAGAATCCCGGCTCCGGAGCACCAAAAGCAGGGGAGGTGTTAACGGCAAGAATAATCTCATCGTCTGAAAAATTATTTTGCCAGAACAGGCTTATCTGATTCTCGGAAATGGCTGAGGCTTGCAGGATGTTGGGATTAACAACACTGCTGATGCCAACTGAAAATGATATGGTATTCCCGGCTGAACTGACGTTGAAGATGTTTAATCCACCGGGATTTCCATTTTGCAGAAATGAAAAAGGGTTGGTCCCGTCATTTATGGCAGTTCTGCCTGATTGTTCTGATAAAAATGCATTCCAGGGATTGCCGTTATTATTTGTAGTGCCTTCAGGTCTGTATACATAGATCTCGTCAGGTGGCCCGTTGGTGTTGCCTTCTACTTCGGGGTTAATCCGGTAAACGACAAGACCCGAACCAGGCCTGTTGCCCTCAAATGCCCCGGTGGAACGACGATATTCAATTACAAAATACTCAGTATCAGAATTTGGTGATGCAATTTTGTAGCAATTGTTGTTTGCTGATGTTAATGGTTGAAGTGTATAAGTTCCGGAAACGGTTATTTCAGGTATTGAATTTATCCAGGTGTAATTGGTGTATTTCCACTTCATATAGGCAGTCATATGCCCGCTGCCTGTTCCCATGATGTCCCATTCGGCTACCGGAGAGATGTTCAGCCCTTCGTCGTCGTAATGATAGAGGTCAGGCGCTCCCAATGCATGAAACATTTCATGGCTGAGCGTGGGAACGCTAAACTGGGATTCCGGAATAAAAGTATAGCCATTTACCTGTTTCCCGTTTATAGTAACCTCATAGGAGCTTAATACCCATTGATGCGCCCATAGCAAACCTGCCCATGAGCTGCTGTTGCCTCTCACTATAAAACACACGTTGTCAACCTGTCCATTCTCATCGCTGTCAATGTCAAGTGATGGCGATACCGGTGAATTAATGTTGATCCAATCTAATGCATCTTTTAACAGCCCGTGTTCGCGCAGGCGGCGTTCGTCATCAGTGCTATATCCGTTTTGATTCGTGCTGGCGTTGTATGGCTCATAGTAATTCCTTGAATGAACGGCTGTGTATGAATTGTTGGCTGAAGGGCTGCATTCGGGATAATGTGTCGAATTTATTGTGAGATGAGCATAAGAGACTTCATTGTAATATGATTTCAATGAATTGCCGGAAGGAAGGTTGAGGATTTCGTCCTGGATCAGACGCGAATCGGGGAACTCTGTATCGTCCTGGAATTTGATATATACAACCAGGTTGTTTAAATTTCCATCGTACAATAATTGAGAGGAGCGACTGTTGCCATCGGAAAGAAATTCTTTTCGCCTTAGATATTCATTTCTTGAAATCTTTGCTCCTCTTTTCAATCCCAGAGTTCCGGCGTCAACAGTATTGACTTTATAATCTGAAGGAATTACAGATCCCTTGTCTTCCAGACCGTAATAATAGTATCCATCTGCAGCCTGAATAATGGTGTAGCCGGCTTCATCATGCAGCCAGTTAAAGTATTCATCGCCGGAAACAAAACAATTAATTACCTCGCCATCGGGCTGTTTAACCTGACATGGTTGATTCTGCACATTTACCGCATGAACTTGAACGGCAAAAAGCAGAATAAAAGCGATAAATAAAATAATATATCTGTTCATTGCAGCACGATTGCAGTCGATGTAAAATATATTTACTGTATATCTCAGATTTACTTTGCTTATAATGGAATAAATAGAAAAAAGTAATGGGTTAAATACAAATAATTTACATTAGGAATCGAATAATGTATAAATAATTTACTGTCAGGCAAAATATTAATGAATGGGTGGGATTTTTATCATGTTAATCAGCTGTAGCAGAAGTATTCAGGAGGAAGTAGGAAGTGAGAAATGAGTTTCGTCACTTCCCATCTTTGGCA
>JAAXUD010000042.1 GCA_013336205.1 Lentimicrobium sp.
ATAACGAATTTCGAATGACAAAGTACGAATGAGGAAGTAAGAATGAAGAATTTACGATTTACGGTTTTACGATTTACGAATGGCGGTTTGAGAATGAAGAAATACGAATGACGAAGTAGGTATGATAAATATCGGTTTACAGCTTGCCTCGTGAGAACTCAGTGATAACGCGGAAAGCCGAACCAGTTTTAACCTTGGTTGCTGAGCCTGTCTGCATGGTTGGCCTAGCAATCAGGCAGGCGAAGGCGAAGCATAACCATAACCATAACCTTAACCTTTTATGAATGATTTTGAAATCAGGAAAGTTATGCGTTTATTCTACCCTTTTCCGGGGATTTCAATGATAAAGGTGGTACCATTGGAGGGTGAACTTGTGAATGAAATTTTTCCTTTCATAAATTTCTCGGTAAGGATTTTCATACTGTAAGTTCCCAGGCCCCGGTCTGACCCTTTGGTCGAAAATGAACGGTTAAATATTTGAAGTTGAACTTCTTCGCTCATAAATGATTGGTTATGCACCCAAAGCATAGCTCCTTTTTCATTAAGCGTCATCATACCGATTGTTATCTTCCCATCGTAATGTTCTGCTTCAATCGCGTTCTTTATCATGTTGGTAATAACCCTTCTGAGAAGAACTTTGTCAGCCGTAAAGGTGAAGTTTTCACTTCTTTTATCTAATGAAATTATGATTCTGCCATCGGAAACAGATTCAAATTCAGTTTTAAACTCTTTGTAAAGGACAAAGGAATTAATCTCCACTGGTTGGCTTAAATACTCAAAATGATTGCCTTTTGATAGAATCCGCTGGGTGTTAATTTCGTCAATCAGGTCGATGGTCGATTTCATAAGCATGCCCAGGTATTCATCTTTATTCTCCTGGGTGTCTTCTGAACCGAGAAGTTCAGCCATTCCATTGATATTATGGGCCGAATTGAGAATGTCGTGGTAAAAGATTCGTTCAAGCAATAATTTTTTCTTCTCTTCACTTATATCCTGCATAGTAAAAAGAATAAATTCCCGTTCACTGAATAACACGATTTCAGTGCTTACCTTCAGGTGGAGCATAGTTGAGTTTCCGGTGCGCAGTGTAAACTCTTCAGAACCATAACCGGTGGCAAGGCTACTCAAAATGGACTTTATTGCACCGCAAACTTTGCAGTTATCTGAGGTTCCACAGCCATCTGCTCCTTTGTTGGCCGAAGTACAACCCAGTGTTTCACCCGGACGCATTCCCAGCATGGAATCAATTTCGCTCAAATTCATCATTTCCAGGAAAGCCTTATTCCCAAAGACAACCTGACGTTCTGTATTTAAAATAAGAATAAAAGCCGGAATTCCGTTTAATAGCGAGACCGCGAGTTGATTAGAGCGGATAAGTTCAAATTCCTCAATCAGTTCTGTACGGGTTTTGCGACTTGAAGGGGCAAAAAAGGTAAGAGTCTGGCTCATAGAGTAAAATCAGTAATTGAAGGTCAAAATTAAAATAATTTTTATCAGATTCATGGTAATTAATCTTATTTAGAACCATTTGTAACTGTATATTGCCATATGTGCATATAAATTAGGTAAATAGGATTAAAGGATGTTCAGTGGTAACATGCAATTTATAAAAGGAAGCGTATTATCTTCTAAAAGAAGGAAGCTCTTTAACCCATCCTAATTTTTTACATCCCCATAGTCCGATCAGCACTGCTTCGGCAGCATCGTGGGTGGGAAAATTCATGGATGGGGCCTCGGATTTGTCGATGATCTGCTTTGCCAGCCCGATTGCAGTTTGCTTGGCAGTGTCAGAATCCCTGTATTCCCTGGGATAAAGTATTTCTTTTCTCCAAACACCGGCATCTGTCATGATAATCTCCAACCCAAGTTGTACTGCTCCCTTTTTCCATGCTTCTGCCACCGGACCACCGCCTTCTATAACAATAGCAGTAAGCCCTTCAATGGAATGAAGGAGATGATCTGCTGCTTTGCGTAGTGAGCTTACCGAACCCATATTGTGTGAGCGATACCAGGTGAGGTTGGCTGGTTTACAAAAAAGAGCCAGCCCCGTTTTCACACCAGCATCAATTGCCAGCAGGTATTGGGGATTAGGGCTTATATTTTCAGTAGATTCAATCACAATGCCTGGTTTGAAATGCAAAAATAGTTTTATGAATCATTATTGTCCGGTTAAAATTAAAAAAGTATTGCCACAAAGTCACTAAGTCTCACTAAATAAGCAAAATAACTTTGTGCAACCTGTCTGCCTGTTAACACCCTGATTATGACCATTTACATTCTGAATGGCAAACAGGCAGGCTTTGAGCCGTTGTGCCACTTCGACAGGCTCAGTGCATCGCCTGGTGGCAAAAAAAGAAAGTAAGCTGTGTGTAATTGAAGTCTTTGGAAACCCTCAGCAGTAAAGCATTCTGTTCATATTTTAAATTTTTTTTCGGACAACAATGATTTAAAAATTTAAATAATAGAGATTTTATTGAAAACAAAAAAATTATACTTTAAATGAGAAGATGATTTCACGTCTTCTAATAAATCAGAATTCAAGTTTTTGTTGTCAATAATTTGGGTCACGGATTATCCGATTTGAAATTGATGCAGCGCAATCGATTGATGTTATTTGACTTTCCCCGGGTTGTTACTTTTGTAAATATGTAAATATCTGTATATCAATGATTAAAAATTTTCAAACCGGCAATATATTCTTATAGTTTTCCATTGCCATTGTTGGGAAAGTTTCTATTTTAGCTGCCTATAAAGGTGTACTTACGAATCACTTAAAATATATTGTTATGTTGAATCTTGACTGGAGCCACTTACCTTTTGGGTATGTGAAGACTGACTACAATGTCAGGTGTTATTACCGGGATGGAAAATGGGGAGAAATGGAAATTTCCTCTTCTGAATTTATCAATCTTCATATGGCCGCTTCATCGCTCCATTATGGGCAGGAAGCGTTTGAAGGAATGAAAGCATTCAGGGGAAAAGATGGTAAAATCCGTATTTTCCGTTGGGAGGAAAATGCCAAACGCATGGAAAGCTCTGCCAATGGAGTTATGATGGCAGTAGTGCCTCATGAACTGTTTTTAAAAGCGATTACTACTGCTGTTAAAATGAATGAAAGCTACATTCCGCCTTATGGAACCGGCGCTTCACTTTATTTACGGCCATTGCTTATTGGAAGTGGTGCCCGCGTTGGGGTTAAGCCTTCTGATGAATACCTTTTCCTGGTTTTTGTTTCGCCTGTCGGACCTTACTTCAAAGAAGGTTTTAAACCTGTGGCCATGCAGATTGCCCGCGATCACGATCGTGCCGCACCAAATGGTACCGGCCGCTTTAAAGTTGGCGGCAACTATGCAGCCAGTTTAAGTGCAGGCGAAGAAGCGCATGCCGGCGGATTTGCTGCCGCCATCTTCCTTGATGCCAGGGAAAAGAAATATATTGATGAAGCCGGTCCTGCCAATTTCTTTGGCATCAAAGGCAATAAATATATTACACCAAAATCAGATTCCATTCTTCCTTCTATAACCAATAAGAGCCTGATGCAATTAGCCCTTGATATGGGGATGGAAGTTGAGGTAAGGCCTGTTCCGGTTGAAGAATTAGCTGAATTTGATGAAGCCGGTGCTTGCGGAACTGCCGCAGTTATTTCACCTATCTGTAAAATAGTTGACCATGTAACCGGCGAAGTATACAGTTACTGTAAAGATGGTAATGCCGGTCCGGTTTCTACAAAACTTTACAAACGATTACAAGCCATACAATTTGGTGACGAGCCGGATACATTCAACTGGAATTATATCGTTGAATAGTATTTCAATGCCCAAAAAAGGAAAAGGTTGCCAACCGGCAACCTTTTTTTGATTATTTTGGAGATGATTTTAGATAATTCCTCTTTCTGCTAGGATTTTTTCCATTTCTACCTGCATACTTGTTGCTTCACATCCGGCTTTAGCAGCAAAATCTTTATCGCCTGAGGCAAAGATGATACTTCTGGATGCATTGACAAGCAGTCCGCAGTCGCTGTTCATGCCATAGCGGGCAACTTCTGAAAGACTACCTCCCTGGGCGCCGACTCCCGGTACCAGCAGAAAATGATTTGGTACCAGTTCCCTGATTCCGGCAAGCATTTCGGCACGGGTAGCACCCACCACATACATCATATTTTCCTCAGTACCCCATTGTTGCGAAGTCCGCAAAACTTTGTTAAAGAGTTTCTCTCCGGACAGATCTTCCGTAAGCTGAAAGTCGAAGGCTCCTTTGTTGGAGGTGAGTGCAAGCAAAACAACCCATTTGTCTTTGAATTTCAGAAAAGGACTGACTGAATCTTCACCCATATAAGGAGCAACTGTGATCGCGTCGAAATTGAAACCGGAGGCTTGTTTATCGAAAACAGCCCTTGCATATTGTGTTGATGTGTTTCCTATATCACCCCTTTTTGCATCAGCAATGGTAAAACACTTATCCTTATAGATTTCCAGGTATTCCATGGTGCGGTGAAGGCTTTTCATTCCTTCAATACCGCGCGATTCGTAAAAGGCAAGGTTCGGTTTGTAGGCTACAGCAAAATCGAGGGTAGCATCTATAATCTGCCTGTTGAACTCAAATACAGGATCTTCTCCACCAAGCAGGTGCATAGGAATTTTATCAATTTCACTGTCCAGACCAACGCAAAGGAATGATCGTTTTCTTTTAATTAAACTAACAAGCTGATCACGGTTCATAGTTGGAGCTTTTCTGAAAATCAGTTCTTTTCTGATAGGTTAACAAAGCAAATTATTAATTTACAACTTCTTTCAGTCTTTCAGCATTTTCGGCAAGCTGCAAGGCATCGATCATGTCCTGGATGTCACCATCCATATATGTTTGCAGGTTATACACCGTCAGATTGATGCGATGATCGGTTACCCGGCTCTGAGGGTAGTTATAGGTGCGCACTTTGGCAGAGCGGTCGCCGGTTGAAACCATGGTTTTCCGCTTTTTTGAAATTTCATCCAGGTATTTCTGGTATTCCTGTTCAAAAAGGCGGGTGCGCAGAATGGTCATCGCCTTGTCGAAGTTTTTCATCTGTGACTTCTGATCCTGCATTGCAACCGTGATGCCAGTAGGTATGTGTGTTAACCTGACTGCCGAATAGGTTGTATTTACTGATTGACCACCCGGACCTGACGAACAATAAGTGTCTTTACGGATATCACTTTGTTTCAGGTCGATATCAAACTCATCAGCTTCAGGTAAAACAACCACGGACGCGGCTGAAGTATGAATACGGCCCTGAGTTTCGGTCTGTGGTACACGCTGAACCCGGTGAACGCCTGATTCATATTTCATGAGCCCATAAACGTTTTCGCCGGAAATATTGATAATAATTTCCTTGTAACCGCCCGCGGTACCATCTGTAAAATCAACCAATTCAATCTTCCATCCCTTGGTTTCGCAGAATTTGGTGTACATGCGGTAAAGGTCACCGGCAAAAATACTGGCTTCGTCGCCACCGGTTCCGGCACGGATCTCAACTACAGCGTTCTTACCATCCTGCGGATCGGAAGGAATAAGCATTAGCCTGATGTCTTCCTCCATCTTATCGCGGATTTCGGTGAGTTGAGATAATTCTTCCTTGGCCATTGACCTGAATTCCTCATCTTTTTCCTGATAGAGAATGTCTTTGGCCGATTCAATATTCTTAACTACCAGTTCATACTCTTTGTAAGCGGCAACAATGGGCTGCAATTCCTTATAGTCCTTGCTGAGTTTGATGTAAACCTTCATATCGGCCATCACCTCAGGGTTGTTAATTTGTTGTTCAATATCTAAGAAGCGCTGATTAATGGCTTCAAGCTTATCAAGCATAGTGTTTTAATTTTGAGGGTGCAAAGGTAAGGTATTTTGGATTTCGATTTCGGATTGCAGATTTCGGATTGCAGATTTCTGATTTTGGATTTATCTTTGGCATCCTCCGCTGTTCTCCGGTTAGGCTTTCTGATTAGCTAATTAGCAAATTAGATTATTAGCAAATTTACCTTCGGTGTCCTCTGCTGCGCTCCGGTACGGCTTTCTGATTAGCAGATTAGCAAATTAGCAGATTAGCAAATTTACCTTCGGTATCCCGCTGCGCTCCGGTTTGGCTTTCTGATTAGCGAATTAGCAAATTAGCTTATTAGCAAATTTACCTTCGGTGTCCTACGCTGCGCTCCGGTTCGGCTTTCTGATTAGCGGATTAGCAAATTAGATTATTAGCAAATTTACCTTCGGTGTCCTCCGCTACGCGCCGGTTCGGAGTGGTTTCTGGTTGCTGATAGCTTACAGATGTTTGGTGAAATTCCAACTTACTTCTTACCTCCGACTTCCAACTTCCTGTTTCGGATTTATACCTCGCTTAGCTTAGGTTTGGATTGTTGATTGCGTTAGCCAGACTGAACGATGCTATGGTTGGAAGAATCCAAAAATGGAATGATGGAATGATGGAATGATGGAAGGAAGTATGCTCAATTCAGTTAATAATTAAAATTGCCTTCTTTTGAGATAATTGTCAATTTCCTGGTATCTGACATTTCGCACCTTCCCACAATTCTCGCTTCAATTCCAAAACTTTCGGACACTGCAATAATTTCAGCTGCAATTTCCTTTGGAACATACAACTCCATCCGGTGGCCCATATTAAATACCTTGTACATCTCTTCCCAGTTAGTACCGGATTGTTCCTGTATCATTCTGAAAAGCGGCGGAATATCGAAGAGATTGTCTTTTATAATATGCAGGTTATCAATAAAGTGCAGCACTTTCGTCTGGGCACCACCTGAGCAGTGCACCATGCCGTGTATGTGGTTCCGGTAATTATCAAGAATTTGTTTGATCACCGGAGCATAGGTACGGGTAGGGGAGAGCACCAGTTTGCCCATATCTATGCCATCAACCGGAGAAGGGTCGGTTAACCTGAGCTTTCCGCTGTAGGCAAGATCGGTGGGCATAGCCGGATCATAACTTTCCGGATATTTTACTGCATAACTTTTGTCGAATACATCATGCCTGGCAGAAGTCAATCCGTTACTTCCCATGCCACCATTATAGGATTTTTCGTAAGTAGCCTGCCCGTAGGATGCAAGTCCAACAATAACATCCCCGGCCTGGATATTGTGATTTGAGATCACCTGATTGCGCCGGATTCTTGCAGTAACTGTTGAATCAACTATTATAGTGCGGACAAGGTCTCCGACATCGGCAGTTTCACCGCCGGTTGAATGGATGCCAATGCCATAGGATCGCATTTCCTCCAGAAACGCCTCGGTACCTTTGATTATTTCCCCGATGACTTCTCCGGGAATCAGGTTTTTATTGCGTCCGATCGTAGAGGAGATCAGGATATTATCGGTTGCGCCGATACAGAGCAAATCGTCGGTGTTCATCACAATGGCGTCCTGGGCTATTCCTTTCCAGACGTTCAGGTCTCCTGTTTCTTTCCAGTAAAGGTAGGCCAGGGAAGATTTGGTACCGGCTCCATCGGCGTGCATAATATTGCACCATTCAGGATCGTTGCCAAGCAAATCAGGAACTACTTTACAGAAAGCTTTTGGAAATAATCCTTTATCAATTCCACTTATTGCCTTGTGTACTTCCTCTTTTCCAGCTGAAACGCCACGACGGATGTACCTTGATTCCTGCGACATGGTTCTTATGATTGCGGTAATTGCTAAAAAGAGACGGCTGCCCAGGCAGCCGTCTTCATATTTTTAATTAAAAATCAGCTGTTTGCTGTTCTCGTCAAGTTTAAACCGGCCAAACATACTAATGGTGCTTTCGCCCATAATTACCCCTTCGGTTAATTTGTGTGAAACCGATGCTTCCACATTGGTGGCATTTTGTTGCCCAATTCTCATTTCCTTCAGCCTGAAAACGGCCTTATCTGCTATCGAACCTTCTGCAAGCACTACATTGGCATCCCCGATAAAATCGTCCTTGGTAATTGCGCCCGATTGTAAAAGCTTCTGTGCCTCGGGCAGTGAGAAGATAAGCCCCCTGTCATTGCGGTCGTACATAACTTTTACATTATAACCATTGATGATACATGGGATCATGAGTGAGTTTCCCTTGCCGGTTTCGAGGGTGACAATGTTCTCTTCAGGATTGATCTTAATTTCAACCTTTTGTGCAAACTGCTGGTTTTTAGGCTTGGGAACGAAGTCTTTGCTTAATACCTTAAATTCTGTTCTCCTGTTCAACGCGTGGGCCGCTTCTTTTTCAGGAACGGTTTTTAACGAATCGATGTACAATTCTGTCAGTGTAGTCCCGGTTTTGAATAAAAAGCCTTCTTTGCGAACATCCTTGGCCAGGGTTCTGGGGGTGCGTTCTCCATATCCTTTCGCCACAAGTCTGGCTGGATCTATTCCACGTTCAATCAGGTAGTTGACCACTGATTCAGCCCTTCGCTGCGACAGAATATCATTACGCTCATCTGTATCGCGTGCATCGGTGTGGGCGGCCAGCTCAACCACAATGGTTTCATTTTCGAGCAGGGTTTTGATAAGCCCCTGCAGTGAATCCTGGTATTGAGGTTTCAAATCCCATTTAGCCAGATCGTAAAGAATATCGGGCAGAACCACCGGTTTTTCAGGAATTGGCTCAAGGATGAAATCAATAACAAAGTCCCGGTTCTTTTCAACGCCCACGGTTGTTTCACGGGCTTTTTTGTTAAAGTAATTATCTTTTACTACGGTTAAATCGTAAGTTGTATTCGGTTTTATCTGCGATTTACTGAATGAATAGAACCCTTTGGGGTCAGTTTTCGCTTCTACGGATGAACCATCAGAACCAACCAGTTTAACAGAAGCCATTGGAATAAACTGCAGGGTGCGGTCATCTTTAACAGTTCCCTGAAGTGTAAATACAAGGGGAGGATTAATAAATGAGTAGAGATCGTCGCCCCCTTTGCCACCCTTGCGGTTGGAAGTATAAAATCCCTGGTCTTCGCCCGGCTGGAAAATCATGGCAAAATCATCGCCGCTTGAATTTACCGGAACTTCAAGATTGACGGGTACTGTCCATTCTTTGCCCCTGAGTACACTTTTAAAAAGGTCTAGTCCGCCAAGGCCCGGGTGGCCATTGGAAGCAAAATAGATGATAGAGTCGTTTTTCAGGAATGGGAAAACCTCGTCACCCGGGGTATTAACCTGCGGGCCCAGATTCATAGGTTTTGAGAAATCTTCACCTGGGGTCTTGCGGGTAGCAATCCAGAGGTCTTTTCCCCCCTGGCCGCCTTTGCGGTCGCTGGAGAAAATGATGGTGAGTTCGTCAGTACTTAAGGTCGGATGACCATTGGTTACGGTGCTGTCAGAACCAAGGTTCAATTCAGTGGCTTCTCCCCAGCTCCGGCCGGCCCGCTTAACCACAAGGATTTTACAATTGGTTGCTTCATCTTCTGCACTGCCGCAGCGGGTATAATACAAGGTTGTGAATTTATCATTAAAAACCGGAGTTCCTTCATTGGCTGCTGTATTGAGTTTCCCTTCGGCATCTGCCAGGGTAGGTTCACTCCATTCGCCTTTTCTATCCTGGCGGGTTTGAAACAGATCGCTGAAATTCTGGCCTGTCCAGTCGTCAAGCCCTTTACCTGTGCTGCCTTCGCGGGTAGAGGTAAAAATGAGTGCATTGTAAAATTTATCGGCATACCCGGCTGCAAAATCATCGCTTTTTGAGTTTGCCTTCTTAACATTAGCTACTGTGTATTTTGTAGGGTTTGCGATCCATTCAGCTGCCAGTTCGCATGATTTTACTCCGTTGGCACCGCGCAAATCTTCCGGGACATTCTCAGCATACATCGCGTAATAATCTTTGGCAATGTCATATTTCTCATTCGCCCTGAGCATATCAGCATAATTGAGGTATACTATAGGGTTGCGGCGGGCATAATCACTTTTTATGATTCTCCGGTAGCTGGCTTCTGCTTTCTTGGTGCTGTTCATCATCCGGTAGCATTCGCCCATCTGGAAAGAGATTCTGTCTTTTTCCGGCCTGCTCTTGGTTTTCGAAAATGCTTTTTTATAGCGGGTAGCTGCCAGATTATACTGGAAACTGCTGAATGCTTCCTCCGCTGCGGCAATCCTCCTGCTCTGGCCCATTACAGCCGGAGTACAAAAGGTAATTATCAAAGAAATAAACAGCGCGGTCTTTAATATTTTCATTTGTTGTCAGTATGTTTTATCTTCTTGTAACTTAATCAGGATTTCGTACGATTTGCCTGCTAAATTAGTGATTTTATCATTCCTTGTTCCCGGATGTTTTGATGAATATCGGTTACAATACAGGATTAACGGCATCTGCCGGGCAAAATTGTGTTACGGCAGTTTAGATTCTGCTGGTGAATCATTGTTGCCTTTCAGGTTGGCATAGGGATCAGTATCTGCTGTCTTTTTTACCGAAATGTCAGGATTCAGATCCTGACCTGCTTTTACAAAGGGTTCACTGATGTCCCTGCTGATTGTTTCGGTTTCGCGGCGCACTGATTCGCGCGCTGACAACAACTCATTTTTAATCGTGTTTGTTTCATCCCTGAACTCACGGGTGATATCTGAGGATGCTTTCTTGAGTTCGTTCATTGTTCTGCCAATTTTCCGCGCTATTTCCGGCATTTTCTTAGGGCCGAAAATCAGGAAGATCGCGATCAGAATAACCATAAATTCCCCGCCGCTGATGTCGAGGAACAATAACTGGTTTGCTAGCATGCATTAAAACTTTAGAATTCAAAATTACAAAAAAAAGCCCTGCCAGAGACAGAGCTTTTTGTAATGCATAATTTTAAGTACTATTTGGCAGCTTTCTTCAATTCTTCTTTACGTTTTTTACGACGATTCGAAAGTGTTATAAGATCGTAAGCAATCGGAGCAGCATTAAAGATAGATGAGTATGTTCCAACTGCAATACCAGCCAAAAGGGCGAAAACAAAACCTCTGATAACATCACCGCCGAAAATAAAGATGGCAATCAATACAACAAGGGTTGTACCGGCAGTATTAAATGTACGACCGAGGGTGCTGTTAATCGCGTGGTTTATGTTGTCCTTGAGATCGCGTTTCGGGAAAAGAGTTACGTATTCCCTGATACGGTCAAAGATGATTACGGTATCGTTGATTGAGTAACCAATAATGGTGAGCAGGGCTGCAATAAACGCCTGGTCAACTTCAAGGTTAAAAGGCAGGATTCCGTAGAAAATTGAGTATAAGGAAAGGGTGAACAGTGTATCGTGGGCCAGTGAAGTAAGACCACCAAGACCGTACTGCCATTTTTTAAACCTGATGGCTATATAGCCGAAAATTACCAGCAACGCGAAGAAAACGGCCATAATGGCTCCCTGCTTAATGTCATCGGCAATGGTTGGTCCTACTTTCTGAGAACTCAGCCTTCCAAGTACTTTGGCTTCATCATCTGAGGTGAATTCCTGACGTGTCATTGAAGTGGTGTAGAATTGTTTTACACCTTCGAACAACTTTGTTTCAACCAGGGAG